>WOZL01000019.1 GCA_011620305.1 Candidatus Dojkabacteria bacterium
TTTTACCTGCTGGTTTTAATTCAACGTATTTGCTAATTTGATCTACGATATCTAATCGGTTTTTTATCTCTTCTATCTGTATACGGTTATCATCCATACCGTATTATATCAGCTATTCGCAATTAATTTGATTATTATTAACAATTTCACAGGTAATTGAACCTATACTGCTTCCTCCTTGGGTTATAGGGATCTCTTCATTATTGAAATATAGCTTAGTGCTTGTAGAGATACCAGTGGTTAATGAGAACTGGTTTTCTACTTCGTATTCATACACTTCTCCTGATTGTACAATTTGTGAGAGTTTATTAACTTGGTCAACATTAAACTGTACCCATACTGAGGAATTAACTATTTCTAATCTAACTGTATTTACTTGCTTTTCAATTGGTTCTTCGCTCTCTTTTACTTCTTCTGTATCGGGGACATCATAGGTTACTTTTATTGTTTCTACACTTTCTTGTGTACTATTATTTTTCTTAGCAAGTACTGTAATTATATTTACCCCAGGATTTAATTTAATACTATAATTGAAATTACCTTCGGGACTAATCTCTATCGGTTGGTCGTTTACAAACAGAGAACTATTTGGATCTACTGAGCCTGTAACACTTATTTCTTCTTCAGTAACAATTTCATCACTCTCGGGTGATTTAATGGTTATAGTGGGTGGATTTTGGAATTGGTAAATTTGGAATCCAATATATCCTAGTATGCCTAATAGAAAGAGAATTGAAAAAGCTATAGCAATGAGCTTGGAAGATATATTGATATTCCTGTGTTTTACAATTTGTGTTTCACGGTTCAAGGAATTCTTTTGATTATCATTTGGTACACTTCTTCTGTAAAGTGCCAATATCCGATCCTCGTTGAGTTCTAGGTATTTTGCGTATATTTTTATGAAACCTTGTGCGTAAATTGGGGAATCAAATTTCTCAAAGTCATTTGACTCAATATATGTGATAAATCTTGGTTGTATCTTTGTATCAAGAGCTACTTGCTCAACGGTTTTACCTAATTCTTTGCGTTGTTTTTTAAGGACTTCTCCTACTGTAATCATTGCTGTAAGTATATCAGATTGTTTCACTATTCTGAATCGTTTGAAGAATCTTTACCCAATATTTGATCAGGGCTAGTAACTAAGACCTCTCTTGCTTTGGCTCCATCTTGGGCTGTAATTGCTCCTGCCTTGTAAAGTTGATCCATGATTCTTGCAGCCTTGTTGTACCCTATTCTTAATTTCCTCTGAAGGTACGATGCAGATGCTTTCTGAGCATTAATCACTATGTTAAGAGCTTCTTCAAACTCTTCATCTCTTTCTCCTGTACCATTTTCATTCTCTGAGGAAGGACCTTCTTCCATAGCCGAGGTAAGATCTTCTGAGTACTCTACCTCTTCTTCGGAAACCTGCTCTTTTATAAACTTAAGAATACTTTCTGTATCTTTAGTATCTGTAAATGTTCCTTGGATACGTATAGATTTTGGAGTGGTATTGTCTTTGTAAAGTAAGTCCCCATTACTCAAAAGCGTTTCCGCGCCTGTTTGGTCTAGTATGATTCTAGACTCCATCGCTGTTGCTACTGCGTATGCTATTCTTCCTGGTACATTAGCTTTAATGAGACCTGTGATAACATTTACACTTGGTCTTTGGGTAGCTAGAATTAAGTGTAATCCAACTGCTCTACCCAGCTGTGCTAATCTTTGAATTTTACCCTCAACATCTGCTCCTACGGTAAGCATTAGGTCTGCCATTTCATCAATTACTACTACAATGTATGGCATAGCACTATATCCCATTTTTTCATTATACTCAGTAATCTTCTTTACTTTTGCTTTTTTTAGAATTCTGTATCTTTTATTCATCTCCTCTATACACCATTGCAAGGCGTTTCCAACTAGTTCCATATCTGTTATTACTGGATTAAGTAAGTGTGGAAGTCCATTGTAGAGTGAGAGCTCAACCATTTTAGGATCAATTAGAATGAATTTTACATCGTCAGGGCTTTTGGTGTATAGGAGGCCAGAGATAATTGAGTTTACTCCTACAGACTTACCAGAGCCAGTAGCTCCAGCAACTAAAAGATGTGGGATTTTAGCTAAATCTTTAATTACACTTCTTCCTGATATGTCTTTACCTAATATTAATGGTAGTTCGTATAGGTCTTTTTCCTTCTGAAGCTTCTTAATCATATCTCTTACATATACATAGTTTGGTGTTGGGTTTGGAATTTCTACTCCAATATGTGAAGTACCTGGGATGGGGGCCTCTATTCTTACTGATGAGTTTTGGGAAGCTAATGCTAGCGCTAAGTCACTTCCTAAATTTTTAATCTTTGAAACCTTTACACCTACAGGTATACTTAAGGAGTATCTAACTACAGTGGGACCTACAGCAATTTGTACAACTTTACCCTGTACACCAAAGCTTCTCAAGGTATTCTCGATTACTGCAGCATCTTTTCTATATCTATCTTTATTTTGTGTCTGTCTTTCAGGTTCTTTCAAAATTTCTAAAGGAGGAAATTGCCAATTAGTATATTTGGGCGTGTTGGGTCTTAACTCATCCTCGCTATCTTCAGCATCTTGGTTATTATCTTGCATATTAGAATGTTGGGTTTCACTCTTTTGATTATGCTCAACCGTTATTCCAGGCTCATTTTCCTCATCTTCTGGAGACAAATCATCTTCTGTTTTAATTGTTCCAAGATTACAAGATGTTTGTATAAGATTAGAAATAGTATTACTAATTTCAGTAACATTACTTGGAAGAGCAAATAATGTTTTTAATAGTCTGTTTGTTTGATTCTTGGAAAGAGATTTATTTACTTCTGTTTCTTTTAGATTGAAATTTAATTCAGGGTATTGTTTTTGTTTAGCAATAAGCACTTCTATTATTTCAGCTCTACTTTTAGAAGAAACAAACTTAACAACACAAGACTTAGGGATAGAGTTTCTTACTTGTCCTCCATTGATTGAAAC
>WOZL01000009.1 GCA_011620305.1 Candidatus Dojkabacteria bacterium
TCTCTACCTCTATAGATACCCCTACCTCTCCCAATTTAAATGATTTCTCATTTATTTCTAATTTAAAGCTATACTCTGCTATATCCAAATCTTTATGATTTTCTTTTAGATATTTATCAAGAATATTTTTCATTTCTTCATTCTCTATACCTACTGTTAGATTAACTGGGTCTCCATAGTCTATATCTTTACCTTTCTTTCTTGCATTTTGATACTGTCTTAAGAAGTCGTTTATATATCCTTCATTTCTTAATTCTTCAGTTATCTTAGTATTAAGTGTTACAAATTCTTCATACTGACCATTGGTAACTAAATTCTTTCCCTCTTTAGGTTCTTCTACACTCTCTATCTCTTTAACATTAAGTTCAGCCTTAATTATCTCCTTAAGAAAATCATCATTGATAGATGTGTATGCTTTAGATAGAGGTTGTCTTAATTTAAGTCCTTCATCTTCTCGTATCTTTAGTCCGTTAGAGCATATACTTCTTACAACTTTCATATCTTCAAGTAGCTTTTCATTTATGTCTCTCTTTTCTATTTCAGGATACATCTCTAAGTGTATTGATTCTTTTCCATCTAACCCTGTCTTAACAACCAAGTTTTGATACATCTCTTCTGTAAGAAATGGCATTTGTGGTGCAAATGTTTTAGCAAAGAGAACAAGAGTTGCATACAATGTCTGTAGAGCATCTGGATTACCATCTGCAAATCTATCTCTAGATCTCCTTATCCACCACTTAGATATGTTATCTATACATGGGTGTATGAGTTTAACTGATGAAGGAATATCATAATTCTCTAAAGCATCAGAGTACTGTTTAGTAGTCTTCTTCATATATGACTCTATCCATTTGTCTAGTTTGTACTTAGATGTAAAGTCCGTGCTCTCTGGCGACCAGCCATGAATGTTGGCATAGAGTGATAGGTATCTGTATGTGTTCCATATTGGGATTAATACATCCTTTATTTGGTCATTTAGTACATCATTTGACCAAGATGTATCTCCTCCAGACATAATGGGTGTAGACATAAGATAGAGTCTTACAGCCTCTGCACCTTTCTCTTCTAGGGTCTTTTTAGGATCTGGGTAATTTTGGTATGTCTTACTCATCTTTCTTCCATCATCACCAAACATTACACCATGACAAACAACATTTTTATACGGAATATCATCAAAAATCATTAGAGACATTCTAAAGAGTACATTAAACCATGCCCTTATCTGTCCAGTATACTCAACTATGAAGTCTGCTGGGAATGAGTCTTCAAACGCTTCTTTGTTTTCAAATGGATAGTGATGCTCTGCAAATGGGACGCTACCAGAATCCATCCAACAGTCTAATACCTCGGGTATCCTGTGATACTTTTTACCATCTTTCTTAAATACCAACTTATCACAGAAATCCCTATGAAGCTTTATCTTCTCTCCATCCAATCTGTATTCATATTTCCCATCTTCTAATTCAACCTTTTCAATTTGGTCCGTATACTCCATCATCTCCTCTATACTGCCTACTACTATCTGATCTCCATCTTCACTTTGCCATATTGGCATTATAGTTGCCCAATATCTTGTTCTAGATATTGCCCAATCAGGGGATGTTTCCAATACATATTCAAATCTTTTCTTAAATGTTTCAGGAACCCAATTTATTTTTTTCTGTAACTCAAGCATTCTAGGTTTAATCTTTTGGATATCTACGAAGTAAGAGTCTTGAGCCATATATATCAATGGGTTTTTTCCTCTGTAAAAAGGTAATCTGTGTACATATATTTCTGACCTAAGCAGTTTGTTTTGCTCTTTCAAATTCTCCGTTATTACAGGAGATGCTTCTCTAATATACATATCTTTCCATTCTCCATGTAGCATGTTTCCATTTTCATCTATATGCACAATTGTGCTTAGACCAAGATCCTGCCCAAGGTTAAAGTCTACCTCACCAAATCCTGGTGCTATATGTAATACCCCTGTTCCTTCCTCCCCTATTACCTCTTCAGATGTATATACATGCCAGTCTTTCATGTTAGCCTCATCTTTAAAGAAATCATATGCAGGCTCATATTCTAATCCTACAAAATCTTTACCTTTAAGTTCTTTAACTACTTCATATTCTTCATCTCCAAATGTATACTCTAGCCTATCTTTAGCAACTACCAAGTATTCATCTTTGTATTTAACTAGTGAATAATCAAAATCTTCATTTACCATGAGTGCGAAGTTTGCTGGTATAGTCCAAGGTGTAGTTGTCCATGCTACTAGTCTGACTGGCTCACCTTCTGTATATTCATCAAATTTATCTGTCTTAAGTGTAAATTTTACGAATATGGATAGGTCCTCTACCTCTTCATAGTTGTCGTCCATAGCAACCTCAAAGTTGGAAACAGGTGTAGATGTGTCTGTAGAGTAAAGGGATACTCTCTTGCCTTTATATATTAGGTCTTTATCCCATATCTCCTTAAATGCCCATATTACTGATTCGTTAAACTCTGGATCCATAGTTCGATAAGCATTATCTAAATCTACCCACCTTCCCAACTTCTCTATATACCATCTCCAATCAGCTATACCCTGTTCAACATATGTTCTGCACTCCTGTACATACTTATCTACTCCTATGAGTTCTTCTACATCAGCTCTACCTTTTATCTTAAGCTTCTCATTTACCTTTGACTCGATTGGTAATCCATGACAATCCCAGCCCCACACTCTTCGAACTCTGTAACCTTTCATGGTCCAATATCTGGGAACTATATCTTTAACAATTGAGACCAATATATGGCCGTAGTGAGGCATACCAGACACAAATGGAGGACCATCTATAAAGGAGTATCTTTTATCTTTAGGTCTACTCTCTACGCTCTTTTCAAATATTTCATTTTCTTTCCAGTATTCATTAATACGATCTTCCATAGCACTAAAATGTGCTCTTGAATCTACTTCTGGTATTTTAGATTTTGCCATTTTCAAA
>WOZL01000097.1 GCA_011620305.1 Candidatus Dojkabacteria bacterium
GAAAAATAGATTATATTTTAATCTTAGGTTTTATATAATTTCTGTATATTATCTCTAAAACTATTTTTATTTTTCATTTCTGTCTCTCCAACTACCTACTCATCTACTTTAATTTATTTAAGAATGCTCATTTGGCATTTCTTCAAATTTTGAAAAATTTAGGTCCCCTACTCTTAAATATAAAAATTTGAAAAAAAATACTAAACCTACACTTTGTAGTGCTTTGGATATATGTAAAACATTGATTAAGGCTTTTGCTATAACAACGGTTAAAGTCGAAGCTCTCAGTTTGATTCTAAGGATATTATAGAAATTCAGTGGTATGATTACACCTCTATGTAATTACTCAATATGGTCTTTAATGGATTGAACATCAGGATCACCCATATTGGACTGTATAGTGGCTACAGCTGTTGGGTCCCCCTGCTGATATCTGTCAAAAAGATCTTTGGACTTTTTAGTAATCTCTATTGTTTCTCTCATATATTTGTTAATCAATTCTAATTTTTTATTTTCTGCATTTTCTCCATAGACTTTGATGAATATGAGATCGAGTTTCTCTTTAGCATCTTCTTTAGTCTGAATGGGTTTTTCTAACTGTTTAGATAATTCTTCTAATTCTTGATCATTTAGTTTTTCATCAATCTCATTAAGAGCTACATCCAAAGCTTCTTCAGCAGCTAAATCAAGCAATTGATTAATTTTATCGTTTTCAAAACCTAAAGACTTTAATTCATCTATAGATTGTTGTAAATCTGTATTCATTTGTTTGATCTTTTAAATAAGTTAATTACCAAACATACTTTTAGCTGCTTCAATGGCACTAGAAATTGTTTGCTCATTTATTGCTACATTATTATGTACACTATTTGCTGCTAAGTCCCCTATCGCCCACCCTGCTTCTTGAGAGTTTACATTTATACCCATATTAAGCATCTTTTTAATAATTTCTCCTTGAGCGTTTGCCCAACCACCTTCAGTTCCATTAAGAAGGAGTGTCTGACTTTCTGGTGTCATACCTCTTCTAATAAGGCCTTGTTTTAGTTGAGGGTATTCATTGAATGAGATTCTAGTAGGTAGATTTTCTGGATTTAAGTTGTTGGTAATCTCTGATGTTATGTCTGCGCCTCCAGCACCCTGTCCAGTATTTGTAGGTGTAGTTGTTCCTGTATTTCCTCCTGTTACTTGGTTACCTACATTTCCTACGCCTGAAGTTCCATCACCAACTGGTGGACCTTGTTTTAAGGCTTCTTCGGCAGCTCTTTGTTCTGCTCTATGTGCTACTAATCCTTCTCCTCCAAATGCTAAGTTATTTATTATCGATCCTGCAAGTAATCCAACACCAGCCCCTTTAAAGAAGCTTTTAGCTCTATCTGCCCATTTAATAACTTTTTGCCAATTCTCATATCTCTTTTCAAATTTGGCTTTCTCTTCTGCATCTGTAGTTTGATTAATCTTTTCTTGTAGTTTAGCAATTCTTTTCTTCCCAACATATTCTGCACCTATACTAAGTGCGCCTCCTACAAATACTGCTGTACCAGCAACACCAATTGCTGCTGGGCCTGCTAATACTCCAGTTGCTCCTCCAGCAACTACACCAGCAATTAATGCCCCTCGTTTAATTTTTCTTTCTCTAGCTTCATTGTATTCTTCCTCTTTCTGTTTAAGCTCTTTTAATGCTTCTGCTCGTTTTTCTTCCTGTATATTTTTCTTCTCTTCTGGAGTTTTGTAATCAGGTCTTTCTCTTTCTTTTTTATACTCTCTATCTTTGTAAGCTTCTTCCCATTCTTCAACTCTTTTACCCCAATCATCTCTCCACTCTTGCCAGATAAAGTCTTCATGGTTCTTCTTGAGATCGTATAGTTGATCTATGGAAAGTTTCGTTGAAATATAATCACCATTTTTGCCCTTAAATCCATTTAAAACTTTTTGTACTTCATCCTTAAAGTGCATCGTATTTAGTAGATGCTCTGTTGCATCGTCTGATAAGCCTAGGTTTTTATAGTACTGTTTTTTCTTTTGATACTCTTTGTTACTCTTAAGTTCATTCTCTACTAAGAAATTTATCTCATCATTTTCTAATTTCCTTCCTTTTTGTAGAACCTCAGCCCATTGTCCGAAATGGCTTTTAATTTTTTCCTGTTCGGCTCTTCTTAATATCCTTCTTCTATCACGATTCATTATTCTTCTACCATGTTGGTCTACTTCTGGTAAATCGTTTACTTCACCACTCCTTTCATCTTCTTGCATCTCTGGTAGAGGTATGTTAGCTTTCTCAAGCAAACCTTTAGCTTCTTCTAAAGAGGTTTTCCATATTCCTCTATGTTCTGATTTCTTATATTCTCTTCCTTTTTTCTCCGCTTTCTTGGGTTCAGGCTCTTTAAATTCGTAATCAGGTGCTGCTGTAACATGCTTTTCTGGTTGGTCAGAAGGAAATGTGACAGTTTCTTTCTTTCCATCTTTACCAATTACATCGTGTACTGCTTTAGGTTTACGACTTTGACGGATACCTCTATCTTCTTTCTCTTTTTCTTGGGTGGATTGTGTTGTATCTAGAGTGGAATTGTCTTGTGTAGTATTTGTTTCGGGAGTTTGAGTATCTTCAGTATCAAAAGAAACTGCAGCTTGTGGAGTAATTGGTGGTTGTGGTGTTGATTGTGTACTGTCATCGCTTTCATCTTTATCTCTAACAGCAACAGGGTCTACGATAACAGGAGTATTACTTTCAGGTGTAGTTGGATTACCAAGATTCCCTTCCGAGGTACTAGGAGTATTTCCTTTCTCGTCCATATTATTTCAGCGTTATTTTAAATATACAAACGCCTACATATTTAAAAATTGCAGGCAGCTTTTACTATCTAATATCATATTATATAGATAGAGGGGTTTTGTCAATTTGAAAAGAAAGAATATAAAAAACTTCAAATTTTTGTTAATATAGTCTAATGAAAACATTCTTAAAACGAAA
>WOZL01000006.1 GCA_011620305.1 Candidatus Dojkabacteria bacterium
CTATAAAGGAGTCGGGATTAACCACTACTCTTTTATATAGATCATCTTCAACTCCTAAGATAGCAGTTTCTAGTTCATTCTTTTTCTCAATAAACTCTTCACTTATTCCTTCTGGAACCTCTTTGAGCAAATTACTTGCAGCAAAAACTTCACTCTCTGATCTATCTCTATCTGTAGTTAGACTACTCTCAGCCTTATTCAGTTTCTCTTCAACTTGGCTATATATTTCATCTGCTTGTTTCTGTAACTCCCTTATCTCTTTTTGCTTTCTTGCATACTGATAACCTCCAACCAATAATACAACTGCAAGAGTTGAGAGTATTACAATTTTAAGCCTCTTAGCCCTTAAATTTGTTGTTTTATACCCATCTATCCTAATATCTGGAGATTTCCTTTTAGGTTTCATCTGAGAAGCTTTAGCAGCATATTTTTTAAACCATCTCTTGTTACCAAATTTACTTTTAAGAAATATACTAAGCTTACTAGTAATCTTCTTTAAGAAGTTTGATATTGAACCAAAAACTTTACCCAGAAAAGTATATACTGTAGAGAAAACAGCTTTTGCTTTAGAAAAGATTTTCTTAATATCGAATCTTCGATTACCCTCTTCTATTTGTTTCTTAGTAGAGTCTTCACTCTCAACTACCTTTTGTCTGACCTCTTTAACTTGTTTCTTTTCGGGCTCTTTTTCATTTTCAACCTTTTTCTTAATTACAGGCTCTTTAACTGGAGCTCTCTCTTCCTTTTTATCCTTATCCAAATATATACAGAATATCCCTTGGTTTGGTAAAAGAGTTTTACCAAGTAAGTTTAGGGATTTTATAATCTCCTCTCTATTACTTTTACCCACCAATGTATGCATGTTCTCTTGTAGGAGTGTTGGAGTGGAAATTACGATTAAGTCTTTATCTGAGGTCATAAAGCCAGCTGTTTGAGCATTGTTTTTCTCTAATATATCAACAACATCTACTATCTTCTCCCCTCTATATGCAAAGATATCACTCTCTCCAAGGTTAGCTACATATATACCCTCTTTGGTAGCAGCCACTATTACTAAATTTACATCTATACCAGCCTCTTCAAGCTCCTTACTGTTTCTCATGAGGTCTTTTAATCTCCTTGTAAATTCTTGCGTACCTGCTTTAAGAGATTCTGAAATTGATTTACTCTGTGAATACATATATCCCTCTACTACTCCATCCCATGCCATGTGAGCTACCCTTTCTGCTGGAAGGTCACCTTCACTTGCAATTTCTAAAAAACCGTATAGTTCACCTTCTTTAGTTGATTTAACTCCTGAGGTTTTAATATATCTAAATACTCCTGTGTAGGAGTTCTGTTTTTTACCGTTTTGAACAAATTGTAAGGCAGTAAATGACATTTTTTAATCTTAAACTAGAATTAATAAAAATGATAGTAAAGATCCAATTAAGGTTACTAATAGATTTACCGTTAACAGAATTTTAGTAAAGTTTGTTGGTGATAGCTCTACTGTGTCTTGAAGTACTCTAACTTTTAGGAGAAGCATGAAGCTGTAGAAGAGTATGATTACCAATATCAATATTATAAACAACTTCAGAAGGCCTCCACCAAATCCTAGGTTGAAGTTAAAGTTTTGATATATTTCTGTATAGTCTATGTCCATACTAATTTCTATAGCTCACCGTTATGAGCTAAATCTACTAAATTATTTATCACATCCTGTACATCTCTGGGTCTAGGTAGAAAAGTTAAAGTTAAATCTATACCCTCTCCTGCAGTATCTATGTAAAGGTTTCCTACATCAAATAGGTAGCTGAATGGACCAATTGCATCGTGTCCTACATCTTGTATCTTTCTCCAAAGTATTTCTGTATATGAGTGGTGAAATACACTTAGGACTTTCAAAGAGAGTATTCTTTTGTCAGTAATTATAGCTACACTGTAATACCACTGTAGTATTGCTGTAATTAGGATATTTATACTTATAACGATTGATGCAATAAAGAAGCCGATATATGTTGTTGTATTTCCCAGAGTGTCATTTGAAAGTACTAGGAAGAGTATAGGGATTAGGGGGATAACTAGAGCGACTACTATATATGCAAAAAATGCTGTCCAGTGTTTTCTAGTAACCATGATAATTTCTTCATCGTGCTCTTTTCTATCAAACTTAATATCTTTTGGGAATAGTTTAATACTTCTATCTTCCTTAGTTTCTTCAGCTATCTTTTTAACAAAGGAAAACCTCTTATCTCTAAACTTTTTAGGTATGTCTGTTTTTTGTGCCATTTATATATTAATTAAGATATCACAAAATTGCTTTAAGAACAAGGATAAAGGTTTGTTTAATATATACTTCTAGAGCCTTCGTGTCCTCCTATGTCTATGATGAGAATAATTAGATTATCTTCAATAAAATCCCACAGGATTCTTAAATCTCCTGTAACTCTTGAACTGTACACTTCTCCCCATTTAGGGGTGTTTACCCTATGGGTTCTTAGACCTTTATAGAAAGGATTTTTAAGAATTTGAAAAAGTGTTTTGTAGAACCTTTTTCTCAAAGTACTATTCTTCTTAAAAAGTTTTGATGATTTCTTCTCAAAATTGCTTGTAAACTGATATTTATATTCTGACATATTACAAAGAGTTTATATACTCTTCGAGATTATCAGGGTCTACTTCCCTTACTCTTCCTGCCTTAACATCTTCCATTGCCTTATCTAATTCCTTCTCCTGCTCTTTAGTAAGTGTCATAGTTGGTAGATCTTCTGGTACCTGTATTGGTAACCTGTCTAAGTCTTTTAAGACTAATAGCCTTAAGTAATCAGACATTGTTAAACCTGTCTTCTCAAGTTTCTTTTCAACATCTTTAACTACTGATGGGCTTAGTCTTGTTTGTGCAACTTTTGTTTTATAATCCATATCTTTATATTTAAAATTTATGTATACATGTGTATAC
>WOZL01000061.1 GCA_011620305.1 Candidatus Dojkabacteria bacterium
CCAAAAATCTTTTCACAGAAAAGGCCATCTGGTTCTGCTTTGAATGTTCGATAGTTTATGGTTTCAGCTTTTGTAACCTCCCCATACGACCAATCTCTGATCTGCTCAGGAGAAGCTAATGTTAACTTTAACGCATCAAAATCTGAGTATGTATTTCTTTTATTCATTATCTACTACCTCCTCCTCTTCGGGTTGATTTGAAATTAATTCCATATTTAAGCACAGAGCATTCAGCTCTCTGATAAGTACCTTAAATGATTCAGGTACATGTGCTGTCTCTATCTTTTCACCATGTATAATTGCCTTATACGCAGCAGACCTACCTCTTACATCATCAGATTTAATAGTGAGCATCTCCTGTAGTGCGTAAGGTGCACTGTGTGATTCTAATGCCCACACCTCCATCTCACCAAATCTCTGTCCACCCATTTGTGCTTTTCCACCTAATGGCTGTTGTGTAACAGCGGTATATGGTCCAGTTGATCTAGCATGAACTTTCTCATCTGCAATATGATGTAGTTTAAGTACATACTTATATCCAACAGTAATTTTCCTTGGGAATTTCTTACCAGTTCTTCCATCATATAACTCTAATTTCTGATCCATATCAAAACCATGTGCTGACATTTCTTTTTCTAACCACTCTTCATTAATATCCTCAAATATTGGAAAAGCAAATTTCTCACCAAGTAACTTTGCAAATCTAGCGTAAGGAACCTCCTCACCCTGTCCAAGATTCATTCTCTTAAGGAATGTAGGGGTTAAAACGATATCAATTGGTTCTCCATCTTCTGTAAATGGCATATCCTCAACAGGTCTAATTGCAGCTACAGTATTCTTATCTCCATGTCTTCCAGATATCTTGTCTCCATAGTTAAGCTTCTTAGTATCTGCAACCCAAATAGTAACTTTCTCTAAAACACCAGGGGCTAATTTGTCTCCTTTGTCTGAAGAAAGTCTTTGGGTTCTGATAACGATACCCTCTTCACCGTGAGGTACTCTTAATGAGTTATCTCTAACATCACTAGCTGATTCTCCAAAAATTGCTCTTAACAATCTCTCTTCAGCTGTTAACTCTTTCTCACCTCTTGGTGCTACGATACCAGTTAAGATATCTCCACCTTTTACTTTTAATCCCTCTCTTACAATTCCATCAACATCTAATTTCTGCAATATCCTGTCACTTACGTGAGGGATATCAGCAGTTATCATCTCAGGTCCAAGTTCAGTATCTCTAACTTCGGCATCATATTCTCGAATATGTACAGAAGTAAGAATATCGTCTTTAACAATTCTTTCTGAAATAATTACAGAATCTTCATAGTTGTAACCTTCAAAGAACATAAGGGCTGCTCTAATATTTGTACCTACAGCTAACTCCCCGTTTACCATTGTGGGACCATCTACTAATAGGTCGTTCTTTTTAAATTTATCACCAGGTTCAACAACAGGTTTCTGATTGAAACATGTATTATCATTAGTCCTATGGAATGTAGTAAGGATGTAATCTTTAAGCCCAGCCTTCTTGTACTGAACACTTAATCTTTTAGCATCAGCATAAAGAACTTCTCCATCTTCCTCAGCAAAGATTCCCCAACCTGATTGTCTTGCAACAACCTCTTCCATGCCTGTACCAACTAGAGGTGCTTCCTGTTTTAGCAGTGGAACACCCTGTCTCTGCATGTTTGAACCAGTCAATGCACGCATGGACTCATCGTGTGATACAAATGGAATCAGCGACATACCTAAACCAGCTTGTTGGTAAGCAACTACATCAACATGTGAAAGTAAGTTAACATCCTCTAAAAGAAAGTCTCCTTCATGCCTTACTGGTACAAGTGTAGAAACAATATTCCCTTTATCATCTGCATCAACAGATGCAGGACCAATATATTTCTCCTCTTCAATTTTAGCATCTAACTGCTCAATCTCTTCTGACAAGAATGGTTTAACTTTTACAGATTTAATATCTTTCTTTTTATATAGCTTATCAAGTACAGTACCAGTAATTTCATCTCCAATATTTCCTACACCTTTAATCTCTTCATTAAGGATTCTACCTTCCATATCCTTCTTAGTAGTATTAACTTCATTTTTCACTACTCTATATGGAGCCTCTAGAAAACCGTAATCATTAATATGAGCAAGCATTGCTAACTGAGTTACAACACCAATGTTTGCACTCTCAGGACTTGTAACTGGATCAAATTTTGCATACTGTGAAGTATGAACCTCACGAATAGAGAAAGTTGCTCTCTCCTTAGTAATACCACCTGGCCCAGCAGCAGTGACTTTTCTTTTGTTCTCTAACTCAGAGAGTATATTAGTCTGATCCATAAAGGTTGAAAGCTGATTGGAACCAAAGAAAGAGAGTATTGATGCAGCAATTGGTTTAGTTCCTACCAACATAGAAGGAGTAACCTTAGCATCATTACCATACAAACTCATCTTGTCCTTGATATTTTTCTCTAATCTTCTAACAGTTCCAAGAAGCTGTCTATTAAGAACCTCTCCAACACTTCTTACTCTTCTGTTAGCTAGGTGATCAACATCATCTGGGTCAATTTCACTGTTATTAATTCTTATTAATCTTTTAATAATGAGGATAATGTCCTCAGGATATAGTACACATTCATCTTCATTATTAACATCATAGTTTGTACCTAACTTTCTATTAAGCTGGTACCTACCAATTTTACCTAAATCAAATCTTCTCTTACTGAAGAAATTGCTCTTAATATATTTTTCAGCACTATCCAATGTAACTGACTCATCTGGTCTAAGCTTATTATATATACTAATAACGGCTTCTTCTTTGCTGGTTGTGAAATCTCTAGCTAGGGTAGCCTCAATATATTTATACTCTTCATTAGTATCTACATCTTTAAAAAGTTCTCTAATATCTTCATCAGTCTC
>WOZL01000103.1 GCA_011620305.1 Candidatus Dojkabacteria bacterium
TTTACACCCTACAGCTTTATACAGTTTATCTGTATCACTAATGTGTTTCTGTAAATCCTGCCTTAATTCTAAGAGCTCTTTGTGTTCTTTATCAGATTTAACTGTATACTCTTTTTTGCAGTGAGGACATAGTCTTCTTGCTAGTCTCTGGGTAACAATTATGTTTACAGTAGATGCTATTAAGAAAGGTTCTATTCCCATATCAAGTAGACGAGGGACAGCACTTATAGCGTCGTTAGCGTGTAAAGTAGAGAGTACTAAGTGTCCTGTTAAAGCAGAGTTAACAGTGATCCTAGCAGTTTCTTGGTCTCTAATCTCACCAACCATGATTATGTCAGGGTCCTGTCTTAGTATTGAGCGAAGACCGTTTACAAATGTAAGGTCTGCTTTAGTATTAATCTGAATATGGTTTACTCCTTCAATTCCATACTCAACTGGGTCTTCGATTGTAGTTATGTTTACATCTCTAGTGTTTAGTATTTTGATGATAGAGTAGAGTGTAGTAGTTTTACCACTTCCAGTTGGACCTGTAGCGAGAATTAGCCCATATGGCTCATTGTAAGCTTTTTTAAGTTTTACAAGGTCGTGTTCTCTAAATCCTAGGTCTTTTAATCCGTAACCTCTATTAGCCTGAGTAAGAAGTCTAATTACAACTTTTTCTCCGTGTGTTACAGGGAGTATGGAAATTCTTGCGTCTACATCATATTCTTTTTGTTCTCCCTCTTCTTTTTCTTTTTTCTCTTTAAGAACTTTTTGTACTATTTCTTGTCCTTTTTTCTCTTCTTCATTCCCATTTTCTTCATCTTCCTTTTTTTCTTGTTTCTTTTTCTTTTCTTTCTCTTTTGTTTCTTTTTCGGATTCTTCTTCGGGTTTTTCTTCGGGTTCTTCCTTGTCCTTCTCTTCTTTTCCATCTTTTTCTTGTGATATTATTTCTTGTTCTGCTTCAAGAGCTTCTTTACTTATTACAAAAGGTATCTTACCATCCTGTGGAGCGAAGTGAATATCTGTTCGTAATTTGGCTCGGACTTTAATAATAAATAAAAGGCTCTCTTGAATATCTTGATCTATGGTAACAATATCATGCAGTACACCATCAATACGATATCTAATGAGTAGAGATTTGTCCTCTTTAGCCTCCATGTGTATATCGGAGGCTCTTTGAGCGAGTGCGTCAATTACTAGAGCATCTAAAAGCTCTGAAACATTTTTCTTGTTTTTAGCGACATCGTCAGCTAGTTGTAGTAATTTGACCATAATAATCCTCAAGGTAGGACAAGCCTACCTTGATTGAGGACAGATTTAATTTATTTCTCTTCTTTATCTCTTTACTGTAATTGGTTCAGCTTTACCATCTTCTACTGCTGCGGGTGCACTTATCTCTATTCTTCCACCATCGGTCTGACATATATGATAACCTGTTGTTATCACTCCTGTTGTCTCATTTTCAGCTCCAGTAGAAGGGTCTAGAGGAATTGCCACAATATAGTCTTCAACAAGAGGTGCTCCAGTCAAATTTACCATTTCGACTTCAGTTCCAATCTCTGCTGTAGTAGGGCAAGTTGGTACTGTACCTAATTCTGATAGCAGATGTCCTTGCTCAGAGGTATATTGAGTTACAGCATTTAGTATTGCTGCTACATCAGAGCTTCTTTGGGCATTTCTTGTATCTCTGAAGTTCTTCGCTGGGTTAATAGCGATGATTGTTATTGTTGATAGGATAACCATCAATGCAACAACGATAAGGATCTCTATAAGAGAGAACGCCTTAATCTTTTTATTTAATTTGGGCATTTTTATGTATTAATTAAAATTATGTAACACATACTCAAATATACATTTGATTGTATAGTACTGTCAACAGTAAAATGTTACAGTTAATACTGATTTCTAGCGAACATCTTAGATTTACAAAACAGTTTAGTAGAAGAGTGGATTACAAGAGCCTTATTTTTAGTTAGATACTAAAGAAAACATAGAACTGTAAATACTTTTATGTTAAAATCACTCTGTTTAAATTGAAGTTAAAAAAGATATGCCATTAACAGATCAACCAACCAAAGGTATGTATATTAGAGAAGGAGGTAAAATCTACTATATTATCGACCGCAAATTAAAGACCCAAGGTAGACAGGGAGGATTAATCATTATGAAGCTTAAGGCTTTGGAAAGTGGTAATCAGATAGAGAAGACTATCAAAGCAGGTGTTAAGGTAGAGTATATTCAACCTGAGACTATTGAGGTACAGTACCTATACTCTGATGAGAAAAGTTGCTACTTTATGGACACGACCTCATATGAGACATTGCCCATTAAAAAGGATGTAGTAGGGGAGTATGTTAATTTTCTTAAGGAAGGTGATAAATGTTTGGTTATGAGATTTGATGGTAAGGTGATAAATCTTAAGGGTAGTCCAACTGTAGATTTAGAGGTTACCGAATCAACTCCTGCAGTAAGAGGTAATACAGCAAATTCTGCTACAAAGAGTGTTACTGTAGAGACAGGGTATACTGTTAATGTTCCACTATTTATCAAAAAAGGAGATGTCATTACTATTAACACAGAGAGTGGAGAGTATTCTGGTAAAGCTAAGTAATGAATGTGGTAGAATCTTTTGGTATAATAGCAGACAGTTTGGGTGAGATAGCTCAGAAGGTTAGAGCATGGGATTCATAAACCCAAGGTCGGCAGTTCGATTCTGCCTCCCACTACCATTCTTGCCTTTTAAGTTTTCATAAAAATATAATGAGTACAGATAAAAAAAAGAATTCTCCTAAAGTTGTTGATATAAGAAAAGTACCTAAAAAAAGGACATTTCCTGGTAAAAATATCATTCTAAGTATAGTTCTTACAATTCTTCTTAGTTATGGAGTTTTTCTGTATCAGAGTTTTAAGTATCAA
>WOZL01000070.1 GCA_011620305.1 Candidatus Dojkabacteria bacterium
ATTTTACTATGTGTCATTTTCTTAATTCTAGCTACTATTGTCATTAAGAACTTGTTTAGTCCCTGGCTTGAAAGGAATTTAGAAGCAAATCCAGAAGTAACTATAGAAGAAGAAAACGAAGAAAGTATTCTACAAGAGAATTTAGGATATGAAGAGATATTAAGCGAAGTAGAGTATGAGGTTGTTACAAGAGTAAATGGAAAGAATGATAGACTAACGGATGTCTATATAAAAGATGTAGAAACAGGAAATGAAATATTTTTTGCTTCTATACTTGATGTTTATTTCAATCATTATCATCATGTAGAATATAATAATGGGAATATTTACATTATTAAAAGAATTGGCTATGATGGTTACCCTGATGAAGATTGGACAGATGAGCTTTGGAAATATGATAGCAATAGAGTTGGTAATAAGCTCTATTCAACTAAAGGTTTAGATTTTAGAGTTTCTCCAGATGGGAAATTAATTGCTCTACAAGAAGATGAAAATATTCTCTTTCTAGGAACAGATGGTACATTTCTAAAGAAGTTTTCTACTGATGTATTGAGCTCTAACGATATGCCATCATCTGATTTAGACCTACTAAATTGGTCAAATGACTCTAATCTCTTTTGGGGTGATTTATCTTTTACTGTCTCACCAGAATTATTCTTCAGTATAAATACAGAATTATGGTCTATAGAGAGATATGATGTTAGAGATCTAAATTTGACTTTTTCAGATCTTGCACTAAATTACAACAATGGGAAATTAGCATATAGTGACTTTCCTGCTCTATTTGACAATTATAGTTATGATGATTTTATGAATAGTGAATCCGAGGTTACTCTCAAGATATATGATCTCAAGACTAAAGAGGAGCAAGAGATTGCAGTTTCTATCACCAAAATGTTTGAACCTGAATGGATAGCTCAGGATATTTTAGAATATAATAACCCTGATAGTGATGATAGGATACAGATTGTATTAGAGTAAGAGACTAACAATTACAGTTTTCTCTTACCACGTTTATACTATGGAAACTAAATATACCAACGCCCTTTATAAAACCTTGGCTTTGTATTTCTAAAAACTGCAGCTCATGGTTATTTAAGTGAAAGAATGATTGGATATAAGAAATAAGTTTCTAAAGTCCTTATACATTTTGAACTTGTACTCATCTTCAACCCCAGAGTTGTACGATATATTCAAACCATGTTAAAATTTGAAATCAAACACAATTTTTTTAAAAAAAATCTATTTTCAAAAAGAAGAGTTCTATTTATCCTCCTTGGCTTCCTTGCTCTTCTAATCGTCTTATTCTTAATTACACTGTTCTTAAGATTTAATAAGAAGAACGAAACAGCCAAAGAATCAACTTTAACAAAAGTTCAGACAGAAGACAAAGAAGAGAAGTCTGTAATAATAGAAGAAAACGATGAGATCTTCTCTTTCAGTGTTAATATTGATTATGAGGTTTTTGTCCCAGAAGAATCCTTTTCTAACCCTCCTTTCCTTACTGGTCCTTGGAGTATCTATTACCTAAATACAGAAACTAATGACTGGACCTTGTTGGATATCAGTACAACTTGTGTGAGTCCATTATGTGATGAGCCCTGTGATAAAATTCAAATGGTGTGTGACCAAATACCACATCCTGCTTTTTGTGAAGCCTCCTCAGGACAAGCTACCTTTGAGTGGAATAAAGAACATATGGTGGAGGATATTAGAACTTGCAATAACAAAATAGAATCATGCTTTAAGTCTGTTCCTGCAGAAACAGGAGAATATAAAATAGTATACTCTTACAAAACAGACCCTTGTCCAGTTATTGAAATACAAGAAGGGTATAAAACTGAAAAAGGAGTTTTTCAGAATAATATAAAAACTATAGAAAAAACTTTCACTTTATACAATAAAATAAACCCTGATACTGAGACAGAAGATTAAACCTCCGAGAATAGTTTTGATATCCTTGAACTTACATCGATGAGTTGTGAAGAGCTTGAAAAATTGTACGAAGATAATTACAAGCAAATCAACTATTCCTGTAATTCTAATCTTGACTGTGAGCCATATCATATAGGGGTAAATAAATGTAATAATATGGATTGTATTTCTACATTCTCTAACAACAAATCATTAGCTCCACGTATAGATGAACTTGAAAAAGAAATGACAAAAAAAGATTGTAAATATAAGAAGGATCAGCTTCTGTGTAGTTTACCTCCATCTCCACAAGAACTTGAATGTAAATGTATTGAATCTGTATGTAAATGGACTATTAATTCTCCAGAATAACTCGAATCTGTTATCCTTTAATCGTTTAGGGCATATCTGTGCTAATAGAATACTAGAAGCCAGCTAAATTCCGAACCCAGACCCACCATTCATCGCATATATTATCATCTCATGATAATTATCATTGTTTCCCTTTGCCAATTCCTAATTTAAAGTTCATTGCTCAGATATTAATGACCCTTCGATACAATAAATAATAATAGAATTCCAAAAAGATTAAGTGACACTTTTAATGCAAGTAGAAGAAGAATGAATTTTATAGAAAAATACAACCTCATTGAACAGGATATAAATCTGAAACCAAGAAAGTATTAAATAGAAGTAAGGATGGTCGTTAAACAAATACAGGGGAATTACTGGCTAGAGATAATGAGGGAGGATCTTAACTTCTTCCTATTCACAAATAATTAGAATTATTCATATCTCAAAGCATCTATTGGATTTAGTTTACTTGCTTTATTAGCAGGAAGGATCCCAAATAAGATACCAATACCAATAGAAATCCCAACAGCTAAAAATATGGAGTCAACTGTTATTACAGATGGAAACCCCATATATGCTTGAGCAAGCTGACCGAGTAATATTCC
>WOZL01000017.1 GCA_011620305.1 Candidatus Dojkabacteria bacterium
CAACATATGAGTATCTTCAAAAAACAGATGGTATTGATGCAGATGGTGCTGGTACAGGGGCTGTATGGAGTCCAGAGAGTACAATAGATGTTAATGGTTATCCAGCATATGAAGTAATTTCATATTACAATCCTATGATTGATGAGGAGACTCCTTCAACTGGAGATTTTGAGGGTATAGATAACTCAAGTGGTGTAAAAATTTCATGTTTGTTTGATTTGAGTAAAATTTTTGATGATGTAGAGGGTTTTATAGAATTTGGAGAGGTTAGTGCTTTTGAGGGTATTAATACCTGTGAGTACTTTACTACAGATTTCAGTATGAGGGTAGAATAGAGGTAGAGAAAATATATATAACTATTCTATTAGATTGACCATTGAATCTATGGATGGATATTTCTTGGACTCTGTTTTGTACAGGGCAACATTCTGAATGCCTGCATCTACAGCACCATCAAGGTAACTCTCTTTGTCATCTATATAAAGAATTTCATCTTTCCTAAAATGAGATCTGTCTATAGCTATCTCATATATCTCCTTGTTAGGTTTTCTTACTTCTACTTCGCTAGAGATAATAATTCGGTTAAAGTACTTATCTATATCATCTATCTTTAGTTCGTGATGTCTTCTAGAGGGTAGGGAATTACTTAATACTCCTAATTTGTATTTCATAGATAGTCTCTCTAAGTTCTCCTTAACTCCCTTATGTAATTTGTAATCACCTTGAGTCCTGTACTTGGTTAGTTTCTCAATTAACTCATCGTCATAATCTATATCCAGATATTCACACATTCTTTTGTGTAGTCCATTTAGATACTCTGTTTCTTCTTCTAGGGTAGATAGTTTATAGAACTGTTTAGTTAATTCTTCTCCTTGTTGTTCTACTAGTTTGTTTACGATGTCTTGGTATTGCTCTGGAGGGAAGCCTAATTCGTTAGCAATATTTTCTTCTTCTGTAGTTACTTTGTAGAAGAGTACGTTGCCTGCATCAAAGTATATGAATTTAATATTTCTATCTATTTTGTACATATCTGTAATTATACTATGTTTAAGTATGTTAAAATATCTGATATATGGTAGAGAACAATACAGAGTCAAAAGAGTATAGAGAGGTTGATTTGTATCATAATCAACCAGAGAAGCATGTAGAGATTATTAAACAGATAGGTCCTCTTAATGATGTAGATTTAGATAAGTATTTTACTGGTTACTCTTTTGAAATGTCTGAGGATAGTATCAATTGTTTCTATGGTGGTGTAGTTAGGTATAGTGATGATGAGGATGAGTTTGATAGAGAGTTATCTGAGAGTAGAAAGAGGTTAGTTAAGGACAGGTTAGGATGGTTATCTTCTTTTGAGTATACTCCTAAAGAGATTAAAGATATTTCAGAGAGTTTCTTAGATGAGTTTAAGAGTATAGAGGATAGTTTAAATTCTTTTAAGAGTTGGAGAGATATTATAGATAGGTGGGTTAATATTGTTAGAGGTAAGGATGGAGTATTACAAGGGTTAAGAGAAGAAGAGAAGTATAAAGGGGATATTGATTATTACAAGAATAAGAATGCAGATTTAGTACAGAAGAATAGTAATGGTGGGGTGAGGGTAAGATAGATTTACATAGTATGTTTATAAGGTAGAAGAGAATTTAGATGAGATGGTGGAGTATTTAAATGAAGAATTTAATAATTCTTGATTAAGAGTTCACTTATTTCTCCTCTGCCATTTGATTTAGAATTAATATATCTTTTAGCTAAAACGGTATTTATACTAAAACCTTTATACAACTTCTCAAAAAAATCGTCTTTAAGGTTTGTACTTTTAGGATTAGAATTACTAAGTAGTAAATAATGACTATCTTTATCTAACTTTCTAAAATACTTAGCTAATTCTTTCTGATCGTTATCATCAAAATCACCCTTAGAGTATTTAGTAAAACTAGAAGTTATACTAAGAGGTCTATAAGGAGGATCGAAGTATATAAAGGCTTTCTTATCATCTGGTATTCCTATTGTATCGTAACTACTACAAAGTATGTTTGTATTTTGTAATAGCTTACTTACATTTCTAAGATTCTCCTCATCTAAAATCTTAGGGTTTTTGTAACGACCTACAGGCACATTGAATTCTCCTTTGCTATTTTGTCTATATAAACCATTAAAACAAGTCTTATTTATAGCAATTAAGAGAGCTGACTTCTCAACCCAACTCTTTTTATCTTTTTTCTTGTAGTTAATCTTAAGTTTGTTATACGGTTCTCTTAGTTTGTTGTAGAAGTACTCTTTTCTCTTCTCTGTATTTAGTTTCAGATATTCTGTTTGAATTACTTCTAATCTTTTAATTAACTCTTCAGGGAATAGTTTAATAACTTTATATGTCAGCATAAGATCTTGATTGATATCGTTAATAATACTCTTTTTAACAGAGTAATTTGATAATAGGTAAAAGAATAGGGCACCACCTCCTACAAATGGTTCAATATATAGATCGATTTCTTTTGTTTCTAAAATATGGGGAGGAAAATTAGCTTCTAGTTCATTAAGTAACTGTCTCTTACCTCCTGCCCACTTTAGGAAAGGTCTGGCTTTAATCATAATATTTCTTCTAAAATACCACTTTTAATCATTTTCAAATTGAATACATAATCATTAGCTAGAAAAGCTTCTTCTAAATAAGAAGAGGATGATAACCAACCTAACCCATCTGAAATCCAAATAAATCTAAAGCCATTCTTTTTTAAAGTTTCATTTAGTTTAATATATTCTCCTGAAGTTGCTTCTAACTTTGATCCACCTTCTCGATAAAAATTTACCTCAAAAAGAGTAATTTTCTCTTTGGCCTTTATCACAAAATCGAAGCGTTTTCTTGCC
>WOZL01000003.1 GCA_011620305.1 Candidatus Dojkabacteria bacterium
AGTGACGAGGATGGATAAGATAGAAGTAAAGAGTGAAATAGGTGGATGCTCACTAGGAATTAGAGAATTAGACCCTCATATAGATATACTTAAAAGTTTAGGTGCTATGGTTAAAACAAATAGACATCTTACAATTGACACATCTGGTGGACTAAAGGGTGGAGATATTTGGCTTGACTATATGTCTGTTACAACAACTGAGAATTTCTTAATGGCTGCTTCTATGGCTCAAGGTAAATCTTCACTTACTAATGCTGCTTCTGAACCACACGTTCAAGATCTATGTAATTTTCTAATTCAAATGGGAGCTAAGATTAAAGGAGTAGGTTCATGCAAAGTTGAGGTAGAGGGTGTTGAAGAGCTACACGGTACAGACTTCACTATTTCTTCGGACCACCATGAGATTACAACACTACTTGCTTTAGGCGCTATGACCAGGGGAGATGTAAGAGTTAGGAACGCTGAACCAGAATTTTTCCCATTGATAAAGAGATCTTTTGAGAAATTAGGCGTTAATATTAAATATGAAGGTGATACAGCTATTGTTAATGGTAAACAAGACCTTAAAGTTTTAGAACCATATACAAAGAACTTGCTACAAAAAATTGAAGCTGCACCTTGGCCATATTTCCCAGCTGATTTGCTTCCCTTAATGATAGCCCTTTCTGTAAAAGCTGAAGGTTCTATAATGTTTTGGAACAAACTTTATGAAGGAGGATTCTTCTGGATACCAGAAATTGTTAAGTTTGGAGCTCATGTAGTAATGTGCGATCCACATAGAGTCATTGTATATGGTAACAAACCACTTAAAGCAGCTACTGTAAATGCACCTGATATTATTAGAGCAACTGTAGCGTTACTAATGGTGGCATTAACTATCGATGGTGAGAGTAGAATTAATAATGCAGATAGTATAAAGAGAGCTCATCCAAACTTTATAGAAAACTTAAACAAACTTGGTGCTGATATTGAGTGGGTAGAGTAGTTACTTCTCAATATTATACAAACCAACACTATGACTAGCCTTTAGTAATATTGCAGTTTTCTTTCTTACATTACGTTTGATTCTTTCAACTATTACTTCGGCCTGATACCAATTGATTAGCTTCTCTCCAAGACCAAAGTCTTTGTAGTAATCACCTACATAGTATACTTTACTAAATTTTTTACGCTTAACTAATTCTCCAAGTAATCTATGTTGCTCTTGGGTAACCTTACCTAACTCTTTCATATCACCTAAAATTAAAACTCTGTCATAATCTCTTTCATCAAAGATATCATCAAAGGTTTCTATAGACATTCTCATAGAAGTAGGATTAGCATTATACGCATCATTTACCAAAGTAACATATTCATTTAATTCCTTAATCTCAAACCTTCCCTCAAAAGCTGTGTACTCTTTAAGTGCCTTTACTGAATCTTTTACATCTACACCTAGTAAATCTGCTAATGCAATAGCAGCTAATGCATTGTATGCCAAATCTTTCCCATATGCCTTAATAAAGCCTGTGTACTCTTCCCCCTCATGAACAAAAGTAAACTCGGTGCCCTCTAATGAGACATCCGAATTAATTAATCTAAAATCTTTTCCTTCATGGCCATATGTTAAGAGCTGATAGGTATACTGTGCTTCTATTTTTTTAAGCCAGTTATCATCAGCATTAAGAACTAAGGGCTTACCACTTCTGTGTAAATAGTCAGCTAAATCTTTTTTAGTTTCATAGACATTTCTAATACCTCCAACATTTTCTGCATGTACAAAACCAATATTTAATATTGCTCCCAAATCTGGTTCTATTGCTCTACTTTGCCATCCAATTTCTCCTTTACGATCCATTGCAAACTCTAAAACAATGTAATCATGGTCATCATATTCAGAGAGTACCTTTGCATTACCCCATAGAGTATTATAATTCCTGTCCGAATTTAATACTTTACCTTTACTTTCTAAAATCTTAACCAACATCTCTCTAGTAGTTGTTTTACCTGTACTTCCTGTAATAGCCACTCTAGGAGCAGTAATATCTGAAAAGATTACATTAACTATTTTTTCTAAACCCTCCTCAATTGAATCAACTACTATAATAGGTTCCTTTCTATCTACATATTCGGTTAAATGTGCACTATCACATAGGGTAGCTACAGCCCCATTATTAAAAGCTTGTGGTATAAAGTCATGACCATTGAAGTTTTCGCCCTCTAATGGAAAAAAGATGTCTCCCTTCTCTATAGTCCTACTGTCATAGCTCACACCCGTTATATCAACATCTTGAAAATGGATAATCTCAAACTCTGGTAACCGCTCCTGAATCTTAGATAGCTTTACTTTCATATTTTTTAAATAATGACTTAAACATTAAATAGTACCATATATTCGAGGCCAGACCTAGGTCTGACCCTCAAATCGAAAAAGGCTGATATGTAAGCATAATTTCTGAGCAGGGTCGGACCTAGGCCAGACCTTTTGTAGTTGGGGTGTAATAACAAACGCCTTGTAGTATTTATTACTTGACCTATCTACAATTTAAATGTTACATTAGTGGCAAGAAGTGGAAATAAGTGGTGAAAGGTGATATATTGAAAATATGCTAATAGGAGAATACACAGGAAAAGTAGGAGAGAAGAAAAGAGTTTCACTTCCTAGTAAGTTTAGAGAAGAGTTAGGAGATGAAATTATCTTAACTCGAGGATATGAGGATGCACTCATAGTAGTAAATAAGAAGCTATGGGAAAGTATAGCCTCAGAAGTAATGAATGGCTCTTTTATAGATAAAAACATCCGAGATACAAGTAGATTCTTGGTAGGAGGTGCAAAAGAAATTGAGCTTGATACACAGGGACGATTTGTAATCCCTCAAGCACTCTTTGAGCATGCAAACTTAGAGGATGAAGTAGTATTTATTGGTCTAATTAACTGGATAGAGATATGGGATAAGAAGAAATGGGAAGAAAGACTAGAATACCTAAAAGAGAATAGCGACAAAATTGCTACTGAGATTAGTAAGATGAATAAGCAGGTAAATGGATAAGATACATATACCAGTTCTACTTGATGAATCAATTGAAGCTCTGAATGTAAAGCTAGATGGTTTTTACATTGATTGTACCCTAGGGGATGGAAGTCATAGTAATAAAATACTGTCCCAACTTTCATCCCAAGGGTTACTTCTAAGTATCGACCAAGATCAAAACGCTATTGATTTTGTCAAAAGTTACTACGATATTCCTAATAACTGGATTATTAAAAAAGGTAACTTTGCAAATCTTAAACAGATAGTAAAAAGCTTAGAGGTTAATAAAGAGGCAGATGGAGTTTTGATGGATATAGGACTTTCATCCAGACAACTTGAGGAATCTGAGGGTAGAGGATTTAGTTACCAAAAAGAAAACGAACCTCTAGACATGCGTATGGACCAAGAGCTTAGTGTAACCGCATTAGACCTTCTTAAAGTACTAAAAGAGCATGAACTCACTAAACTGTTTAAAGTATATGGAGAGGAAAGATACGCCAAACCAATTGCTAAAGCGATAAAAGAAGATATCTCGGAAATTAATACAGTTGGAGATCTCACAAGCCTTATCTACAACGTTGTTCCGGTAGCAAAGAGCAACAAAAACCCATCTCGCAGGGTTTTTCAGGCCCTGCGGATTGCGGTTAATGATGAACTTAACAGCTTGAAAGAAGGGTTAGATAATGCTTTTGAGATCTTAACAACCGGAGGAAGAATAGCGGTAATATCTTTTCACTCTCTTGAAGATAGAATTGTTAAAGAGTTCTTTAATGAAAAAGAAAAGAGTAAGCAAGGTAAATTGGTAAACCAAAAGCCAATTACAGCTAAAAAGGAAGAGATAGAGAAAAACCCAAGGTCTTCATCTGCTAAGTTAAGAGTATTAGAAAAAATTTAAAATATTTACTGCCTTCAACTTGAGAAAGACCAACATATCGATAAAAATATTTGCTGTATGTACGATTATATTCTTTGTCGCCCAACTAATTGTAAATTCTAGATTAAGCCCATTAGGTAGTAACTTGCAAGAACTAAATAAAGAGAAAGAGTATTTAGTTGAAATAAATGAAAATATTAATGAAGAGCTAGCAAAATTAGACTCCATTATTGTTGTAAAAGAATTAGCTCAAAAGAAATTAAACTTTGATAAACATACTGTCCAATCAACTATCTACATAAACAATGTATTAGCTGAAAGATAGTATGGCCAGCTTAAACAAACTTCACAAAAAACAAACAAAAGCCAAAAAAGGTACTTCTAACTCTGGATATACAGTAGTATTACTATCAATCTTACTTCTAGGTGCTCTTGTTTTATTCCAAGCATTCAGATGGCAAATCATAGAGCGTGAGAAATTTATCACACTAGCTGCCCAGCAGTACAACAACAACTCCAAAGAGTTACCTCAAAGAGGAAAGATATTAGCTAAAGATGGCACTATACTAGCTGTTGATGAACCTGTATGGAATGTATACGCAAGTCTAAGCTCTGATGAAATGGAAAGAGAGGAGTTCTTTTCTAAAAAAACAGAGTTCGTTTCTGAAGTAGCAACGATATTGGGTATAACAAGAGAGGAGATAAACGCTAAGCTTACTGATGACTTTAGATATGTAAAAATATATGAAGGTATATCTAATGAAAAGAAATCAGCACTTAAATCGATAGATGTGTTCGATATCCCTAATCTAGGTCTCTATTTTGAAAAAGATGTAAGAAGAACTTATCCAAACAACACATTAGCTTCACATGTACTTGGGTTTATTGGTAAAAACTCTGAAGGAGAATATGTAGGACAGTATGGGATAGAAGGATATTACTTCACAGATATTGAGGGCCAAGCCGGATATTTCTCTGGGGAGAAAGACTCTAGTGGTAATGTAATACTAAATGAGGAGTATAATCCCTTACAAGCTAGGTCTGGAAAAACTTTTCGTTTAACAATTGAACCTAGCATCCAACTTAAAGTAGAGGAAGCTCTTGAAAAGGGTGTAAAAGAAACTCAATCAAAAAGTGGTACTGTGATTATAATGAACCCTAAAACAGGTGCAATAATAGCTATGGCAAACTATCCAAATTACAATCCAAATGAGTATTGGCTTACACAAGAGCCATGGATTTTTAAGAATCTAGCAGTTTCAGATGTTTATGAGTACGGCTCCGCGCATAAGCCAATAACTGTAGCCATTGCTATTGAGTCTGGAATACCTAAAGATTTTAAATGTAATGATAGTACAGGTTATCTAGATCTTTATGAAGCAACAGGTTATGCCGATCTTAAGGGCAGAAAAATTTACACTTGGAATAGGAAACCAAATGGTATTCAAGGCTTCGCTGAAATGTTTGCTAGTTCTAATAACCCCTGCATAGCTCGTACAGCTTTAGAGATTGATTATCAATACTATTACAATAAACTGAAAGAATTTGGTATTGG
The DNA here is from genome assembly GCA_011620305.1 of Candidatus Dojkabacteria bacterium. GTDB lineage: Bacteria > Patescibacteriota > Dojkabacteria > SC72 > SC72 > WOZL01. The sequence goes on from WOZL01000003.1 coordinate 5,441, forward strand.
TACCTCTATAAACATAGGCCTGCAAGAAGAATCTACTAGCTATCTTAAGCCTTTTGATCTCTGGACGAGATTAGACATTATTACTTCCTCATATGGACAGGCCATCTCAGCAACACCTCTACAAGTTATTTCAGCCATTTCAACTATTGCAAATGATGGGAAAAGAATGCAACCCTATATTGTAGATGCGATGATTGATGAAGAAGAAACACATGTGACTGAACCCCAAGTGATATCTCAACCAATTTCAGAAGACACAGCAGATAGTGTAGCACAAATGATGAGAGCAGTAGTAGAAGATGGTGGAATATTCGCTACGGAAAAAGAGCGAGTAAAAGATTATGAAATATCTGCTAAAACAGGTACAGCACAGGTTGTAAAAGTAGGGGAGGTAGGATATCAAGAAGGAGCTACTATTGCAACATATATAGGTTTTGCACCTACTTCAGATCCCAAAATGATAATGCTAGTGAGATTAGCAGAATCTCAAGCAGCAGAATTTTCTTCATACACAGCAGTACCTTTGTGGAACGACATATTTCTAGATATAGTCAATGACCTAGAAATTCCTAAGAGAAACTGAGATAATTAGCAAATAACTTAACGAGGTAGATTAATGTTAGAAGCACTCAAAACAGGACTTTCATACTTTTTTATCAGTACAGTAGCATCAATAATCTTTGCCCCTATTATGATCTCTGTGCTTTACAAGTTCAATCAAGTAAGTGGTATAAAGAAGACTAAACTCGCAGAAGGTAAAGGTACGAATGCTCTATTTCTTAGAATTATGAATACCCAGAAAACTAATGGTACTCCTAATATGGGTGGAATTCTTATCTGGATTTTAGTACCTCTAATCACATACTTTCTAGTAGATTTAACAGCAGAACTTAGAGTACTACTTTTAGGTTTCATCCTATTTGGTTTCTGGGGATTTGTTGATGTAGCAATATTTACTAATGGATTTAAAAACAACGAAAAGTTTAGAGCAGTTCAAGAGACATTTTGGTGGAGATTTGGGAAATTAGTAGTCGCTATTATACTGAACTTCTTTATCATCCAACTCCTTTACAACACTGGAGAATTTGAATCTATCTCTTTGTTAAACACATACACAATCTCTATAACACCTTTTCTCATTCTAATCTTAAGTACTTTAGGGCAATTCGCTATTTACTCTGCTGAACTAACTGATGGATTAGATGGACTAATGGTTGGTATATTTACAATTATTAATGTAGCATATATCGTTTTACTCCTTATACAGGGCCACTATATTTACATCCCATTTTTGATGATAATATTGGGGGTACTCATAGTTGACCTCTACTTTAATATACCCCCTGCTAGATTTTGGAATGGAGGACCTGGCGCAATGCCTCTTGGTTTTACTTTCTTCTTTATTGCTCTTCTTACAAACAACTTAATACCATTCTTCTTCATCACAGGTATTACTTGGACCATTATGATCTCAAGCATGATTCAATTAGTAAGTATGAAATTCTTTAACAAGAAAGTATTTAAGATAGCCCCATTGCACCATCACTTCCAAGCTGTAGGTTGGCCACAGTACAAGATAGTTATGAGATTTTGGTTATTTACAGCCTTTGCATGTATCGTAGGAATATATCTAGGACTACTCTAAAAAGAGAACTTACTCACAAACAACTACTTCACCGTTATCCCCCACAAAAGCATCACCTTTGTTGTAAACTCTTCCATTAAATACACAGATATTAGCATCAATAATTCTGTTATCTTCAGAGACATAGGAGACTTTAGTAACCTCACTAAGCCCATGAATTAAGAAAGTGTTTGAAACCATACATTCACTATTAAACCTTCTTGGTAATAGGTTGGTAGTAGTTTTAAGCTGTAACTGTTCTCCACTAATTGAGTAGTAACCAATCTGTGGAGGCAACTCTTCATCTACACTGCAGAAACTTAGTCTCTCAACTACAACCTTAAGACCTTTACCTACAGTACTAACCTCACCAAAGCGCATATCTTCAAACGGGGTATCTATATCAACAAAGTTAAGAAAACTTGTAGAAAAATCTAAGTCCTCATTTGTAAAATCTGCAATATCCAAAGAAGACTCTATTTCAATCTCTTCACACACTACCTCTCCTTTCTCGTTACAGAAGCATCTAGGCTCATCGGGTATAGACTGACCTACCTCATATTCGATACCTCCATAAACACATTTTTTTAGTCCAAACTGGTCCCTAAATGTAGTGATAAAAGTTCCTAAAGCACTTACAAATAGGGCAAAGGTAAAGAAAACCAACCAATTCGGATGCCATTTTCGATTCATAACGGAAGTATTGTACCATATATTGGAATATATTTTAATTATCGAAAATTCTGTGCGATAAAAATATTAATATATGATAAAATCAGTATATGCATGACTCACATATACATTTGGCTATAAAGCCACTCAATGAAAACTGGGAAAGGGATATTCAAGACTTTGTAGACCTCGGTGGTAAAAAAATTCTCACACAAGGTACAGATATTGAGGACTTTATAGATACCTTAAAACTAGCAGATGAGATAAATAAATACTTTGACTTGGATATTGTAGATACAGCACTAGGTATTCATCCAACAGTTTTTAAAGAGAACTTCCATACGGAAAATCCTGATCAAATATATGAGTGTAGTAAGAAGTTCATACATAGATTTCAGGATATATTTGAGAAAGAGAAAGGTAAATTAACCGCGGTTGGAGAAACTGGTTTAGATTACTTTGAGATGTACAACAACGGTGTATCAGAAGAGAAGATTGAGATATTTAAAGAGATACAGATTGAGAGTTTTAGTTCACATATAATACTTGCTAGAGAGAATAAATTACCTCTGAGTATTCATGCTAGAGAGCAAGAGGGTAGTTCAGAATGTGTACAAGATGTTCTTAAAACTTTAGCCAGAAAAGGTAATGGCCTTGTTACAGGTGTATTTCATAGCTATACAGGTAGTATAGAGAAATTACCTGACATTTTTGATATGGGTTTTAGTATTGGGTTTAATGCGATAATTACATATCCTAGTGGGGGTAATGTTAGAGAAATTTTAGAAAAGACACCACTTGATCGAATATTCTTCGAAACAGATGGTCCCTTTTTACCTACACAGAGTGTTAGAAGAGATAAGAAGGCTTTGATTAGGTATGGGAGATCAGCTCAAGTAAGAGAGATAATGAAAATTGCAGCTGAAATTAAGAATGTCCCTATTGAACGATTAGAGAGCATTGCAGATGAAAACTACGAAAGAATTTTTGGATAATCTATATCAGCTACACTTTGTTTGAGAGCAGTATTACCCACTCACCATGTGGATTTTCTTCTAAACCATCTTCTCTGAGAGCATTAATAACTTCAGTTATATCACCGAAGTATACTTTCTCTCTACTTTTTGTCATATCTCTAATTGCACAAACAGTAATTTGGTTATCGATATCTTCAATCAGAGATAGAAGTTTAAATAGTCTGTTTGGAGATTCATATATAACTAAGGTGCTGTCTAACTCTAAGTACTCATTAAGGATGTCCATACGTTTTCCATCTGATTTAGGCAAAAACCCTAAAAATGAAAATTTGTCAGTAGGTAAACCACTAATAGATAGAGCACTTGTTACTGCACTTGGGCCTGGGATAGAAATAGCTTCATAGCCCTTCTCTCTAAGTTCTTTTACCAACTTATAACCCGGATCCGAGATTAATGGTGTACCGTTATCAGATACTAATGCTAAGTTAAGTCCCATATCTAACTTCTCTAATATTTTCTCAATCATCCTCTCATGATTTTGGTCTCTATAGGAGATGAGTTGAGATTTGATATTATATCTATCTATGAGCTTTTTACTTTCCCTTGTGTCTTCAGCAAGTATAAAGGGAACACTCTTAAGAGTTTCTATCGCTCTTAGAGTAATATCTTCTAAATTACCAATTGGGGTAGCTACTATGTATAGTTTACCTTTACTCATTTCCCAATATCTTTTTTACTTTATCTATCTCAATTATACTACCGTCTACATCATCTACAGAAAATTCTCCGATTTCTGTTCTTCTTAAATCTGTTGCTGTAGCGTATGTACCTAGTGTCCTAGCTAAGTCATGTACCAGAGTTCTAATATATGTACCTGTAGCGCAGAGTACTTCTAATTTAATGTTTGGATAGTTGTAATCTAATATCTTAAATTTATAGATCTCTATCTCTTTTGGTTTTAATTCAAACTTTTTATCTTCTCTCGCTAATTCGTATGCCTTCTTACCATTAATCTTCTTAGCAGAGTAGCGTGGGGGAATTTGTTTGATACTTCCTTGGAAGTTCTTTTCAATGGTTGTTCGTATATCTTCTTCTGTTGGAACTATCCCATCATCACTTTTAGACACAACTATCCCCGTTATATCCTGAGTATCTGTTTCAAATCCAAACTGTGCGTCTACTATATATCTTTTCTTAAGCTTATGAAATCTATCCATTAGCTTAGTAGCTTGTCTACCAATCATTATTATTAGAAGCCCAGTAGCAAATGGGTCTAGAGTACCTGTATGCCCTATTTTAGTTCCTTTAGGGTACTTTCTTTTAATCCCCCTTATTACATCGTAGGATGTAATTCCTTTTTCCTTGTCTACTAGTAAAATTCCGTTTATCATATATTAATATTTATTTTATTGTATAATTATCTCATATGCCAAATGGATTAGCATTAGCAAGTTTGATACTGATTGCTGCATTAGTACTTTCCTATGTAATTACTTTGCTTCTTAGTCTTGTACTTTCTCCTGGTCATACTAAGAGAAAAGAGCTTAAGAAGATTTTAGATAATTTAGAACTAAAGGGTGGAGATACTTTTGTTGATTTAGGTTGTGGTGATGGTAGAGTAGTTTTTGGTGTTGCTAAGAAGTTTAAGAATGTTAAGTGTATTGGTTATGAGATTTCCCCTATACAATTGATGATTGCTAATCTTTCTAAGATATTGTGTTTCCCTTTTAGTAATAGGGTACAGATTATTCCAAAAGATTTTACTAAGGCTGATTTATCTGATGTAGATGTTTTCTATATTAATTGGGGTAGTAATGTTCCACTTAGGTTAAAGAAGTTTAGAAAAGGATTAAAGAAGGAAAAGGATGTTAGGGTTGTAGAGTTGTAATATAATATAACAGTATGCATGAACCATTAGCCTCAAAATACAGACCTAAGACATTAGATGACTTCATTGGCCAAGAACACTTGGTTGGTGATAAAGGCCCTATTAAGAAATTCTTAGAGGCAGGTAAAATACCCTCAATGATATTCTGGGGACCTCCTGGTACTGGTAAAACAACTCTAGCTTACATCATATCTCAAGATCTTTACTACGACTTCTACAAACTCCAAGCAGTTACAAGTGGTAAAGCAAAACTAAAGAAAATAATTGCGAAAGCTATGTCTAACAAAGAGTACAATAAACGAACAATACTCTTTTTAGATGAAATACACAGATGGAACAAAGCACAACAAGATGCACTACTACCATATGTAGAGAAGGGGATAATAACACTAATAGGAGCTACTACAGAAAACCCATCATTTAGAGTAATACCCGCTTTACTCTCTAGGACCAAAGTCTTTGTATTCAAACAACAAAGTGAAGAAGATATATTCAATCTTCTAAAAAAGATATCTAAAGAAGAGTATCCCGACATATCTATAAGTAAGAAGGTAATGGAGACAATGGCTAACCTTGCTAATGGAGATATTAGATCTGCATTAAATATATTAGAGATGTCTACAACCTTAGCTTTAAGCGAGAAAGAAGATGATAAAAAGGCTAAGATAACTGAGGAGATCTTAAGAAATGCAGTACAGAAACCTTTGTATTACGATAAACACGGTGAAGAGCATTACAACATTATCTCAGCTATACATAAATCAATGAGATCTTCTAATCCAGATGCTGCAGCTTACTGGGTTGAACGAATGTTAGTTGCTGGAGAAGACCCTCTATATGTAGCTAGAAGATTGCTTAGGTTTGCTAGTGAAGACATCGGTAACGCTGACCCTCAAGCTGTTATACTTGCTAACTCAGTATATGAGACATGTGCAAAACTAGGTATGCCAGAGTGTAGTGTAAGCTTAGTCCAGTTAGCTATATATCTGGCTAATGCACCCAAGGATAACAGTGCCTATATGGCTGAGAATTTAATAAAGAAAGATATTGAAATACATGGTAACTTACCTGTACCTTTGCATATTAGAAATGCCCCTACAAAGCTTATGAAGAATCTTGGATACGGCAAAGGATATGAGTATGACCATGATTTAGAAAGTAAGAAATCCGATCAACAATGCTTGCCTGATAAGCTTAAGGATAAAAAATATATAAAATAACCTCTTATGATATAATTATTCTAAATATGGCTAATACAGTAATAAAAACCGACAAAAAAATAATAAACAGAATCCTAAACAAAGCAGTAGAGCAAATCTTACCAGATAAAGAGACTCTAGAAAAGAAGCTTGTTTCAGGAGAGAAATTAAACATATACCAAGGCTTTGATCCTACAGCACCTACTCTACACATAGGTCATACTGTTGGTATGAGAAAGCTAGAAGACTTTAGAAAACTAGGCCACAATGTTATCTTTTTAATCGGAGACTTTACAGCTAGAATAGGGGATCCAAGTGATAAAACAGAAGCAAGATCATCTGCTAGAAAAGTGCTAAGTGAAGATGAAATAGCAGAGAATCTAAAACTTTACGTAGAACAAGCTTCGCATATAATTGATATAGAGAACAAAGACAACCCAGTAAAGATTATGTACAACAGTACCTGGTTAGAAACACTAGACTTTGGTGATATTATAAAACTTGCCTCAGAGTTTACAGTACAACAAATGATAAAAAGAAGTATGTTCCAAAAAAGGCTAGAAGAAGACAAACCAATATACCTAAACGAATTTATGTATCCCCTAATGCAAGGATATGATTCAGTAATGATGGATATAGATGTAGAAGTTGGAGGAAATGACCAACTCTTTAACATGCTTGCAGGAAGAGATATGGTAAGAAATCATTTAGACAAGGAGAAGATAGTAATTGCTGGTAAATTGCTCACTACTGCACAGGGAGACAAGATGGGTAAAAGTGAAGGAAATATGATTAAACTAAATGATAGCCCTGAAGATATTTACGGTAAAGTAATGGCATTTACAGACGAACAGATAGTAGAAGGGTTTGAGATATTAACTAATGCACCAATGGATGAAGTTGAAGGAATCAAAGAAAAAATGGAATCAGGTGAGAATCCAATGATATTTAAAAAACAACTAGCACTTAAAGTAACATCTGAACTAAAAGGCCAGGAAGCAGGACAGAAAGCTCAAGAATACTTTGAAACAATATTTCAAAAGAAATCTTTAGAAACAGAGATTAAAGAAGTAAAGGTTGAAAAACAAGAATACGACATCTTAGATCTCATGATTGAAACAAAACTTGCACCTAGTAAATCACAAGGAAGAAGATTAATCGAACAAAATGCCTTAAGCATAGATGATGAAAAAGTAACAGATTGGCAAAAACATATTAAACTTACCCAGCCAATAGTAGTTAAAGTGGGTAAGAAAATACTCAAAATTACTAAGCAAAAGTAACCAAGGGGATTGTGAACTTAACTTCTCGCCCCAACAATGGGGATTTAGTAGCAACATGACAAAAAAAGAACAGATTGAAAAATTAAGAAAGAATTGCCCCCTACAGTTTTTAGCTTTACTTAATAAAGCTTTAGAGCTTGCTGAAAAAAGTTTTGAGGAAAGAACTAGACCCTCTGGAGACAAATATATTAATCACTCACTAGATGTAGCACTAAGTTTACAAGAAAAGGACTTCTGCACTGCAACTGTAATAGGAGGGCTTCTTCACCATATCGAATTAAACGAGAAAAATTTAGAATATATTGAAAAGAATATTTCCGCTGATGTAGTTGATATGCTTAAAACATATTCCGAAATTGATAAAGCTGTAAAAAACACCGATGCCTCATTTACCATAGCAACAAGATACATACTTAATAGTGTGAATGATCTACGACCCGCTATAATACAAGTTTTTAATGCTCAATCAAATAGCCATATTCTTGATTCCATAGAAGATGATGAAGAAAAAAAGAGTATTCTTCAAAG
>WOZL01000096.1 GCA_011620305.1 Candidatus Dojkabacteria bacterium
TTTTTTAAAATACTTCATCCTTTTACTACCCTCTAACCAAGAAAGGAAATAAATTGTAGGTTTTCTCCAGTTCATAATTTTCTTGATAATATTATTTTCTTGCTTTCCCCCAAATATTTGAAGACAAATATAACGGCATTTTACTTAACAAAAAAAGAATAGGGATACCAATAATAGGAACTTTTCTTCTAACTTTCTCTTTATTATATTCCGTCAATACTTGACCCTTACCTATCCTAATTTCCTTAAAACCTTTTGACTCTAAAAGATTTCTTAAGCTCCTAGGAGTTTGCAAGGAAGGATGATATTTCCTCCATTTAGTAAGAGATCTCGAACTTATCATCTCCCATACTATATTTGAATATTTATTTGGGGTTTGAAACATAAATATTCCGTCTTTTTTTAAAACTCTATACACTTCTTGTTCTAAAAACCTCTCTAAATTAGGGATATGTTCTATAACATCAAACATTAAAACAACATCAAAAGAATTTGCTTTATGTGGAATTACATTACCATTATAATCTTTTAGGTTACTAGCTAATTGGGGGTATAATTGCTTCCCTTTATTTATAGCTTCAGATCTAATATCCAAACCGTATACTCGTTTATAACCATCTTCATAGATTAGATTAATTAACGAACCTAAATTGCATCCTATGTCTAAAATTTTAGAATCCTTGGAAAATTTAGAGATTTTAAAAAACTTAAAAGATGATTCTATGTTCCCATATTCCCTATATTTGTTTGTCATTATTAGCATAATATAACTTAACGTATTCCCTAGCCATCCTCTCCCAACTGATTTCCTCTACCTTCTTTCTACTCTCTATTCCCATATCCTTAACTAACTCTCTATTACTATACAACTTCTCTAAAGCATTATAAATATCATCTACACTCTCCTTCTCTACAATAATACCATTAGAACTATCTACTAACTCCTTAGTACCACCTACATCAGTAGCTATTATTGACAAACCAGAAGCCATAGCCTCTAGCAAACTATTACTCATACCCTCATTCTTAGAAGGTAAAGCAAACACATGAGCAGAAGGTATAGCCTTAGCTATATCCTCTCTATCTGTTTCTCCAAAGAACTTAACCTTACTCTCTATACCTAATTCTTTAACTAAATCCTCTAACTCCTCTCTTTGATTACCATCACCATAAAATCGTAACTCAACATCATCCTTACCCTTAGCAAACTTACTAAAAGCCTTTATTAAATAATCTAACCCTTTTCTCTCTATCAACCTAGAAGTAGATACAACTACAAAACCATCTTCCTTCTCTTTAGGTTTAAATATATTTATATCTACACCATTATATATAACTCCTATCTCTTTCTTGTCATATGTCTCATACGCTAGGTCTCTTAACCCTTCAGAGTTAGCTACTACATACTCTGATTTCTTCCATATTAATTTTGATAGATGTTGAAATATATATTTATCTAACTTCTCATACTTCTTACTGTAAAAAGGTACATCACTACCTCTTAAAGAAGTAATATATGGTTTACCACTTAACATAGCTAAGAAACCACAAGGTATACCAAAAAAAGCATGTATTAAATCATATCTATCTCTATTACTTCTTATCCACCTAAAAGCTTTAATGGAATACTTTAGTAAATTCTTATTACTCTGATTATGTAAATCACCCTCCTTACCTATATCTAACCTTATTATCTTAATATTACTACCGATACTCTCCTCTTTGTATTCTCCAACAGAAGAAGTAAGTAATATTACATTAATATCTCTCTTATCTCTTAACTGTTGTAAAAGATTATATGTAGCTGTAGCAGCACCTCCTCCTAGTGGGGGAAATTCATAGTTTAAGACCAGTATCCTTTTCTTTTTCATATATTATTAAACCCTATTCCTCTTTTTTGATATTACATAGAAGTTAGTTCTTAAAAGGGTAGGCAATTTATCTATATCTACTATTTTAATAACAAGCTTTCCTAAAAACCCAGACTTTGAAAATAGTTTATCCCTTACAAAATCATTATACCCTATGAAAAAACAATATTTAATTTGTTTTGTTTTCAACATTAAAAATAATATATAATTACTAACTTTAAATGTTATAACAACCTATGGGAAATCTCTACAAAAAATTCAAAATAAAAAAATATAACAAAGATCTTCCCCTAGTATCTATTATAATCCCTTGCTACAACTATGGAGAATATGTTGAAGAAGCAATAGACGATGTATTAAATCAAACCTTAACAAATTTTGAAATAATTGTTGTAGATGATGGTTCTACAGACCCTAAAACTATAGAAATACTACAGAATTTAGATAAACCTAAAACTAAAGTAATACACCAAGAAAATCTAAAACAAGCTACTGCTAGAAACAATGGAATTAAAAAAGCAAAAGGTAAATACATATGCTGTTTAGATGCAGATGACAAATTAGAACCTACATACCTAGAAGAATGTATTACAAAAATGGAGATAGAAAAACTAGACCTATGTGGATCATGGGTTAAACTATTTGGAGATGAAAATACAGTATGGCATACTAAGGACCTAGATATTGAAACTATAAAAGATGTAAATACAATACCATGTGCATCTGTATTTACAAAAGAGATATGGAAGAAGACCAGAGGATACAAACCCCAGGTAAATGGCTACGAAGATTGGGAACTTTGGATATCTATAGCAGAGGTAGGAGGTAAAGGAAAGATTATTCCTAAACCACTATTTCTTTATAGAAAACATGGTAGTTCTGAATTAGATAGGGCACAAACAAAACATAAGTTACTATATAACAAGATAAGGCAATTACATACTAAACTATACAATG
>WOZL01000082.1 GCA_011620305.1 Candidatus Dojkabacteria bacterium
CCAAATAAGTGACGAGAAAGAGGTTATTAATATCTCCCCTCAAGTTATTGCAGAACCAATATCCAAAGAAACTGCAGACATAGTCACAAGGGCATTAGTTAAAGCAGTTAAGAATAATTCCCTTACAGCACTAGGAGCTCCACTTTTAGAATATGACTTGGCAGCTAAAACAGGAACTGCTCAAATATCAATCAAGGGAGGAACTGGCTACGATGAAAACCTGTCTAATGATACAGTTATTGGTTTTGCTCCTTCCGATGACCCCAAAATGATTATGCTTGTTAAACTAGAAGAACCAAAAACAGCCGCCTTTTCAAGTTTGACAACCGTCCCAGTCTGGAGGGACATCTTCCTTTCTATAGCAGATGACCTGGAAATTAAGAAGATTAATTGAGATAATACATGTAACTTATATTTATACTTATCTCTACAACAAATGGCAGACATACTAAAAACAAGCCTAGAGACACTATTTATAACAACAGTAGTCTCCGCAATATTTGCCCCAATAATGATCTCAATCCTTTATAAATTTAACCAAGTAAGTGGTATTAAAAAATCCAAGATTGGTGCCGGAGATGGAGACAACAGCCTCTTCATGAGGATAATGAATTCCACCCTGACGAATGGAACTCCCAATATGGGAGGAATATTAATATGGATTTTAGTCCCCTTATTAACACTTGCCATGGTTCCTATGACACCAGTTATTAAAGTCTTCTTAATTGGCTTTGCTCTTTTTGGTTTCTGGGGATTCATAGATGTAGCAATATTCACAAATGGATTTAAAAACAATGAAAAAGTAAAAGCTTTTCAAGAAACTTTCGAGTGGAGAATGGGTAAACTTACCTTCTCTATTCTGTTAAATATTGGAGTTATGTACTTACTAAGTAGAACAGGGCAGATAACTGCAATAAACTTCCTAGATTTAATTGCAATAAATATTACACCAATAATCCTTGTTCTAATATCAATAGTTGGACAATTTGCAATATACTCTGCCGAATTAACAGACGGTGCAGATGGTTTAATGATTGGGATATTCACCATAATAAATCTTGCAATGTTATTCCTCCTAACAGTACAAGGTCAACATGAATTCATCCCTATACTGGCGATAATCCTAGGTGTTCAAATTATAGACCTTTACTTCAATATACCCCCTGCTAGATTCTGGAATGGTGGACCTGGTGCTATGCCCCTTGGCTTTAGTATGTTCTTCATAGCCTTGATAACAGATAATCTTCTACCTTACTTCTTAATGTCTTCCATAACCTGGATAATTATGGCTTCTAGTGCAATACAGATGATTAGCATGAGATTCTTTAAGAAAAGGGTGTTTAAAATAGCACCTATACATCACCATTTCCAAGCAAGCGGGTGGCCTCAATACAAAGTAGTGATGAGATTCTGGCTGTTCACACTATTTACATGCATCGTAGGAATATATCTAGGATTTCTTTAAATTAAAGCTCATCACATTCAACCTCGGGACCTAAGCAGGTACATATACTGTTACTTTCCGAATCTTTAAAAAAATCTCCATTTGAATAGATATTTCCGTTTGCTAAACATATCCTAAAGTTTGTCATATTCCCTTGGTCATTCTGATACGACACAGAAAACCTAGATTTATCTGCAAGACTTACATCTTGAACTTCGAAAGTGTTTCCTATTAAACAAACCCTACTATACATATTCTCATCTCTATTAGTTATTGCAGTCAAAACTATTCCTTCCTCTTCAAGCTTATACATACCTGCCTGAACTGGAGCTTCGTTAAAATCCCCACACAAGGACTCTCTTTCCATTACAACCCTTAATAAACCATCTTTATACTGGATATCCACCAAATCTGCCCTGGCTAAGTCTGGCTGATCCTTATCCAAATAATTTCTGAAGCTATATGTAAAGGCCATATCATCATTCACAAAATCCCCATACGACATACTCAACTCGTCTTCTTTACAAACAATATCTCCAGAATTAGAACAAATACAATCCTCACCATCTTTATATTCTGGGACAGGATCATTTACAGAATATTCAACCTCCTCATAAACACAAAAACCTATTCCTAGATTTCTCTGTAGCATTGCAAATAGTATCCCTAGGGAGCTTAATACCAAAACAAACGTTATTAACAACAACCAGTTCCTCTGTTTAATTTTTGCCATATCAAGGTATATTTTACCACAATTTGAAAAAATTCCACTCCTTAGCCATATTCTTAAACTTTTTACATATGTTAGAATAGGCCATGCACGACGCACACATACACTTGGCGATGGAGCCACTAAAATCTAATTTAGCCAAAATAATAGATACCTTTTTGGAAAAAGGCGGGAAATACATATTAACCCAAAGCACAGACCTTGAAGATATCGACACAAGCTTAGAAATAGGGGAGCCATACCCAAATATAGTAGGTGTAGCACTAGGCTTACACCCGACATTTTTTGAAGAAAATACAATAGAGAAGGGAAATAGTAATAATGTTTATGAAGAGTCTAAAAAACTTCTTGATAAATTTGTTAGCATATTAGAAACAAATCTCCCCCAAATTACAGCAATAGGAGAGACTGGACTAGATTACTATCAAATAGGTTTACAAAAAGATTTACCCCCAGATGTAAAGAAAGAGATAAAAGAGATACAGAAGGAATCCTTCAGAAGACACGTTCAAATAGCTGTCGAAAACAACCTCCCCTTAAGCATACACGCAAGAGATATAAATGGCAGCAATGAGTGCGTAGAAGATGTTATTAGGATTGTTGCAGAAGAAGG
>WOZL01000099.1 GCA_011620305.1 Candidatus Dojkabacteria bacterium
ATCACTAGAAGTACAGAGAATTTAGAGAAGTTTGATAGAGTCTTCTATATTGATCAAGGCCATCTAGTAGAACAAGGTCCATGGAAAGAGCTCATGAGTAAGAAGGGAAAGACATATAAAAAAGTAAAGAGTAGTAAACGGAAATGATTCTTACCTATATCCTAATCTTAACTCTTTTTTTCATAATAATTTTCTTCATAGTACGTACAGCTATTGTTGCTTTTAGTATGTTAACAGAGGTTCCGTTTCTCCCCTCAGGTAAATTATACAAAGAGGCTATTAAACATCTAAAAATAGAAAAGGGGGATAAGGTTCTAGATATTGGTAGTGGAGATGGGAGAGTATTAATATATGCGGCCAAAAAGTATCCTAAAACAGAGTTTGTAGGTGTTGAGAGAAATTCTTTACTAGTAATATATTCTAAATTACTGAAACGAGTCTTTGGTCTTTCTAATCTATCGTTTCATCATATAAAAGTTGAAGATTTTGATATTAGTGAGTTTAATAAAATATATATGTATTTACTACCAGAATTCTCAGATAAGGTACTGATGAACAAAAAAGATGAAATTAAGAAAGGTGCAGTAATTCTCTCTTTTCACTTTCCATTTGGTAGTAAATTTACAGCTATTAACAATCCTACTAAATATCCTGTAAAATATGGAAATAGGAAAGATAATATTTATAAATACATCAATAAATGACAATATTAGATGGTAAAGCAGTTTCTGAAGAGATTTTAGAAGACCTTAGAATAGAGATTACTGATCTACTTAATCAAGGCAATAGAGTCCCAAGATTAGACATCATTATAGTAGGTCATGATTATGCTAGTGAGAAGTATGTCTCTATGAAAGAGAAAAAAGGAAAGAAGTTGGGTATAAAGATTGTTGTACATAAGTTTGAAGATGATGTTACAGAAGAGGTTCTTAAACAGCTCATAGTAAAGCTAAATGACGACTCTTTAGTTGATGGCATAATGGTACAGTTACCGTTACCTAAAGGGTCTAAGACTTTTAATACTAAAGAGATTCTTGAAACAATAGATATTTCAAAGGATGTAGATGGGTTAACATACTCCTCTTTAGGTTCAGTATGGGTAGAGAGAGAATCTATAGGAGCTGCAACACCTACAGGGATAATTAGGCTGTTAGAAGAGTACGATATAGATATTGTAGGAAAGAATGCAGTTGTTGTTGGTAGAAGTAAAATCGTTGGTTTACCTTTAGCTGGTATGTTAGCTCGAAGAGATGCTACTGTAACAGTAGCTCACTCCAAGAGTGAGAATCTTACAGATATATGTAAAGAGGCAGATATATTGGTTGTGGGTATAGGTAAACCTGAATATATTACTACTGATTTTGTAAAAGAGGGTGCAGTAGTTATAGATATTGGTATTAATAGAGATTACGATGGGAATCTGGTTGGAGATGTTGATTTTGATGATGTTAAAAATTTATGTGAATATATTACTCCAGTTCCTGGAGGTGTAGGTCCAATGACAATAGCTGCTCTTTTTACTAACTTATTAAAGATCTATAAAAGAAATGTTAGAACATACTGACAAAACAATTAGTGACCTTATAATCCAAGAAGCTAAAAGACAGATAGAGGGTATAGAGTTAATAGCTTCAGAAAACTATGTAAGCCCAGCTGTATTAGAAGCAATGGGTTCAATATTGACTAATAAATATTCTGAAGGATATTCCTCTAAAAGATATTACAGAGGTAATAAGTATATTGATGAGATAGAGAATATTGCAATTGATAGAGCTAAGGAGCTATTTAAAGCAGATCATGTTAATGTACAACCTTACTCTGGTTCACCTGCTAATTTAGCAGTACATATGGCATTTTTAGAACCAGGTGATAAGACAATGGGCATGTCTCTAGATGCAGGTGGTCATCTTACTCACGGTTTCAAGGTCTCTATCTCTGGTAAGTACTTTGATTCAGTAAGCTATGGAGTAGATGATAATGGGTATATTGATTACGATGAAGTTAGAAAGAAAGCAAAAGATCATCAACCTAAGTTAATATGGGCAGGTTTCTCTGCGTATTCCAGAATTATAGATTGGGAGATATTTAGAGAAATAGCAGATGAAGTAGGAGCTATATTAGTAATAGATATTGCACATGTAGCAGGATTAGTTGCTACAGGTGAGTATCCAACTCCTATACCGTATGCTGATGTAGTTACTACAACAACACACAAGACTCTAAGAGGTCCTAGAGGAGCTATGATTATGTGTAAGGAGCAATATGCCGAAGCTATAGACAAAGCAGTATTCCCAGGCATACAGGGCGGTCCACATAACCATACTACAGCCGCTATAGCAGTAGCTCTTAAAGAAGCATCTGAACCAGAATTTAAGGAATATTCTAAACAGGTAGTATTAAATGCAAAAAGACTGTCCGAAGCTTTGAAATTGAGAGGTTACAAGATAGTATCTGGGGGGACAGATAACCATCTAATGTTAATTGATACTGTATCAAGTGTAGGAGTAAGTGGAAAAGAGGCAAGTTTAGGTTTAGAAAAAGCTAATATTACATTAAACAAAAATGCTATACCAAATGATCCAAGAAAACCTTGGGACCCATCAGGGGTAAGAATTGGGACTCCCGCTATTACAACTAGAGGTATGAAAGAGGAAGAGATGGATATGGTTGCTGAATATATTGATAAAGTTTTGAGAAATATAGATGATGAGAAATTAATTTCCAAGATTAGTTCTCAGGTAA
>WOZL01000039.1 GCA_011620305.1 Candidatus Dojkabacteria bacterium
GACAGTTCTAACTCTTTTGTGTAACTTGTATACATATATAAAAATAAATTTTTAAACTGTCTGATTTATGAAAAAGAGAGTATATGGAGCGTTTACACTAGTGGAAATGCTCGTAGTTATGGGTATTCTTATAATCCTTATGGTTGTAGGTATCGCTGCAGGTAGTTTTGCACTAAACAGGGCTAATGATGTTGCACATAGGAATGGTGCGGACCAGCTATATGAAGGATTGCAGGCATACTATGTTGATAATATGAAGTATCCTCTGCCAGGTGATTGTAAAGATGAAGCGGGAGCAACTGTTACTTGTACTCCAGCCACATTGATGAAAGATCCTGATATGCTAGGTGAGTATATGGATTTGGGAGCTTTCAATGGAGGTTCTGGGGCGACATATATGTACTTTGTTGGAGGAGCAAATGATGACCAGGCGGTCTTGGTATGTGTAACTATGAGAGGTATTTGGGAAACAAATGTCGCGAGGGATGATGGTGCTGTCTATTGTGCTGGGAATGGTTTTAATGCTGGAGTGAAGGATGCAAGTGATGTTACATTAACTCTAGACTCCCCATTGATAGAGAAATCAGCGGAGACGGGCTCTCCTTGGATGACTTACTTTGCTGCTGCTCAAAATCCTTATCTATCAAGTGCTAACTGGGATAATGGTGCATGGCAGTAATCTTGATTAACAAGAAATAATGTTTAGATACTAAACGAACCCCTCTCACCCTAGAGAGGGGTTTTTATTTTCTGCTATTATATATCTATGATTCTAATAAATATTTGGATGTTCTTTTTCGGCGCGGCGGTGGCAAGCTTTTTAAATGCTACCCTTTATCGCTTAGAAAAAGGATATAAATATCCAGAAATAATAAAACAAGGTTCACATTGTGAAAATTGTAAAAAGATTCTTAAATGGTGGGAGCTTATACCAATCATTGGTTACCTTCTCATCCGAGGAAAATGTCCTAAGTGTGGGGAGAAAGTAAATGTGTATTACCCTCTCTCCGAATTATTTCTTGGTACTATATTTGTTCTGTTTTTTGTTTATGCCATGCCCTGGTATCTATGGCTAGTAGTTATGTTTCTTTTCATCCTCTCGTACTTTGATATTAAAGAACAGGCAGTATATAAAGATTTAATCCATGTTTTTCTTGCAACTACCCTACTCTTTTATTTCCTCTTTGCTTTTGATATCTCCAACATAATACTTCCTGCTATCTTTGCTATTATGATAATAATCCTCAACCTTATTAAAAAGTCTTTTGGTACTGGAGACCTCTTAATACTTTTTGGTTTGGGAGTACTAATTTCTTGGCAACAGTATCTGGTAATGTTTTGGCTAGGGATAATCATAGCCCTACTCTACTCCTTAGTACTTCTTGTTAGTAAGAAGATAAGTCTAAAAGGAGCTAAAGTTCCAATGATTCCCTTTTTTTCAATATCCTTCGTTATTACAGTTCTGTATGGCGAACAAATTTATTATTACCTTCTTAACTTTGTGGAAATATGGTAAATTAAAGAATGGGAAATAAATATACTGCCTTTACCCTTGTAGAGATGCTTATTGTTATGTCCATTATGATGATTTTAATGGGTATGACGTTTACATCGTTCTCAGGTCTACAAGATACCATAAAGATGAATGAATACATGCTTAACATGGAGCAAGACATTAGGGCTGTTCAGAGGGCTTCTATGCTTTTAGAAAGAAATACAGAAGAGAATTGGTTATATGGTCTAGGTATCGATTTCTCCCAACTAGATCCAGATGGTAAATATACAACATTTAAGTGGTGTAACCCTTTTCCAGACTATGGAGACGAAACGACTAGGTCTAAAGTCCCAGGTTACAAAAGTGGAGAGGGGAACCTTAATGGAGCGAAGTTGCCAGTAGGAAGTATTGAGAGTGGTTTGTGTCAGAACTCAAGTGATACATTAAAGACGCTTCCAGGATATACTACGGAGTTAACAATGCCAAAATCCAAAGTGCATTTCAATTCAGATGTACGATATGTTGTTTTTGAGTCTGTTACTGGACGTGCTTTCTTTTATGATTTTAAAGGAGAACTTTTAAATTATTTCCCAATTGATGGTCAAGTTGTTATAAAGGATCCCGACTCAATAGAGGAATTGGATTTTACAATAACATCTCTTGGCGCAGCTGCTCCTAGAAGGTTGAAGGTACATCATCTTTCTGGAAGGATAGAGGCTATTGTAGGAGAATAAAATAAATATGAAGATAGATAAAAAAAACAAAAAATATAAAGCACTAGGATTTGTAGAATCAATGATAGCAATAGTGGTTCTTGGTATGTCCTCTGCTGTTTTAATGCAAATCACTGTTAATGTTATGCAGGGTATCTTACAGAATGAGGCTATAGATGATTTAACGCAGTACGCGATAGAGGGCTCAGAAGTTATTCAAGATATTGCCAATAGGAATCATGCGGCTGGTGGTGGACTCTTCCCCTTACGTGCAGAGTATGAAGTAGATCCTTTAGGGAGGAATTGCTTTAGATTTGAACTAGAGGGTGAAGATATAGTGCTAGCAAAGAATGATGAAGGGGATTGGGAAAAATATACTAAAGATGACAGAGATGGTTACAAAGATGAAGCCGTATTAAATGAAGATGATGAACTTTTTAGGCTTATTTGTTTTGATACTGCCATGGGAGGAGTTACTGGGGAACCAGCCTATGTTACGACAGAGATTATAGTTGGTCAAAGACACGGAAGTG
>WOZL01000053.1 GCA_011620305.1 Candidatus Dojkabacteria bacterium
ATAGTTGTTGAAAGCAAAGTTACTATACCAATTATGGAAATTAGTATACTGGGTATTAATATTTTTAAATCAATATTAAATCTGTCTTTTTTCTCACTTAAGAATGTATCCATTTTTAATATTAGCAGAAAATAGCGTGATAATATAACGCATAATTATTACATAATCTTTAAAGCAATGGAATTTTACTTTTTCTTTCTCATAAATGCTGGTACATCTAGAGGATCTTTACTATCCAAGTCAAATGGTGGAGAAGTATCTGAATCGTCATCTTGCTCAACTTCATCCTCATCCTCTTCCTCATCTTCTGATATTGTAAATTCTAACCCACCAGTAGATTTCTCTTCTTCCCCATCATCCTTTAACTGCTTTTCCATACCAGGTGAAGTAAAGCCAGTAAATCCTTGTGATACAGAAGAGCTTTCTCTAGAGAACTCTTCTTCTGATGTTGAATACATCTGATCTGTTTTATTAATACCAGTAGCAACTATAGTTATAACAATTTCGTCTTCTAAATCATCACTTATCTGAGCTCCAAACTTAATATTTGCAGATGGATCTACGGCCTCTTTTATTAATTCTGAAACCATACTAATTTCAGTAAGTGAAAGGTTAGAACCAACAATATTGTAAAGTACTCCTGTTGCACCCTCTATAGACATGTCTAGTAATGGGCTTGTGGTTGCAAGTCTTGCAGCTTTCTCTGCCCTACCCTCTCCACTAGCTCTACCTATACCCATAAGGGCTGTACCTGCATTTTGCATAACTGATTTTGCATCATTAAAGTCTGAGTTAATATACCCAGTCTGGCTAATAAGATTGGATATACTACTTACTCCCTCTGCTAATACAGAGTCAACCATTTTCATGGCATCTATAAATGATACTGTTTCATCGACAATCTCAAGTAATCTCTGATTAGGGATAACAATTAGTGTGTCTACTTTATCTCTCAATGCGGCTAATCCTTCTTCTGCAATCTCTTTTCTCCTAGAGCCTTCAAAATCAAAAGGTTTAGTTACAACAGCTACAGTTAAAGCACCCATATTTTTAGCTACTCCTGCGATTATGGGTGCTGCACCTGTACCAGTTCCACCACCCATCCCTGCTGTTAGAAATACCATATTGGATCCTTCTATCATCTCCTGTATCTGATCTAAACTTTCTTCAGCAGCTTGAGCACCAAGTTCATGATTACCTCCAACACCTAATCCCTTTGTTAATTCCTCTCCAAGTTGAAGAGTTGTTGGAGCTAGTGATTGCTTTAATGATTGAGCATCAGTATTGAAAGCCATAAAGTCTACACCAGGGATATCATAATCACTAATCATTGTGTTTACTGCATTACAGCCTCCACCACCAATGCCTATAACCTTGATATTCACTACATTATCTGCACTTGTTGTAACTAGCATGTTTATAAATTATAAAAATTATGTTAAGGCAGTAATGACTTAAACCAGTCAACTATTTTACCAAAAAATCCACTCATATCAACCTTCTTATTTTCAGTATTTATTTCTACATCATCATCAAGAGCGTGTTTAATAAGGCCCTGCACACATGAGTATGCAGGATCTGAGATTTCCTCAACCATACCTGTCAATCCAGAAGCATATCCTATTCTTGCTGGTACTCCAAATATCGATTGTGTAAATTTAGTAATTCCACTTAGTAGTGCTGTACCACCAGTAATTACAATACCCGCAGGCATACCAATATCAAAACCAGCTTTCTCAACACTCTCTTTAGCCATATCGTATATCTCTTCACATCTAGCATCTACGATCTTTCTAAGCATATCTTTAGTAACAGCTTTCTCAGTTTTAATATCAATTACAGATAGATCTATCTTATCCCCTGTTTCCTCTTCTTCATCCTCTTCCTCTACCTTTCTTAATAGGGCAGGTCGTTTATCATTCTTATTATCTTTAGCTTTTATCTTATCTGATAGAAGAGCTTCCATATTAAGCTTTATCTTCTCAGCATCTTCTAAAGATACTTGTAAGCCAATAGCTATATCACTAGTTATATTTACTCCACCAAGTGGGATACAACCACTATAGATTATCGACCCTTCTTGGAAAATAGCGATGCTGGTTGTACCAGCACCAATATCAAGCAATGTAACTCCTAATTCTTTCTCCGTTTCTGTAAGAACCGCTGTAGAAGATGCCCACCCTGTAAATACTACATCGTATACATTTAATCCTAATTGCTCAACACACTTCTTTAAATTTTGCCAATAGGAGTTGGGGGCAGTAATGATATGAGTCTCAACTTCTAATCTTCCACCACTCATACCAATGGGGTATTTAATACCGCCCTGGTTATCTACCATAAACTCTCTTGGAATTATATGTATAGGATTTAGATTCTCGGGTAAGGATAATGTTCTAGCATTTTCTATAGCACGATATGTATCATCTATAGTTATCTCAGAGCTAGATACAGCAACAACCCCCTTGTTATTTAAGCTTGTTACCTGGTCTCCGTTAATAGAGACATATACATCAGAGACTGTTACACCTGCCATTCTTTCGGCAGCATTTACACTCTCTGATATAGAGGCAGTAGCTTCATCGATATTAACAACAACTCCCTTCTTAATTCCTTTACTGGGGTGAGAACATACACCGATTACTGTAGGTTTTTGATCATCTTCAACTGCTGATATTACAGTAGTGATCTTAGAGGTCCCGACATCTATAGC
>WOZL01000025.1 GCA_011620305.1 Candidatus Dojkabacteria bacterium
AGGTTTTCTCTCACAAGAGGATATTTTAGATGTTTTCCCTACCATAGAGGATGATATTGAACTTCTTGATGAGATATTTAAAGAGCTTCACGAAAATGATATTGAGGTTCTTGAGCCTGAAGAGGAGATTAAGGCAGACACAACTATGACATTAGAGAAAAAGATTAGAATTCTTAAGACTATCCAATCTAACCTTTCTACAGATGCTATTAGATCTTACCTATTTGAGATTGGTAAAATCCCTCTACTTACAGCTGAGGAAGAGGTAATTTTAGCTAAAAGGATTGAAAAAGATGATAACGAAGCAAGACAGCTTCTTACCACTGCTAACTTAAGATTGGTTGTAAGTATCGCTAAGAAGTATAGTAAGAGTAACTTAGAGCTACTAGATCTAATTCAGGAGGGGAATATTGGTCTTATGAGGGCTGTTGAGAAATTCGATTATCATAAAGGTTTTAAATTCTCTACATATGCTACTTGGTGGATTAGGCAAGCTATTACACGTGCGATTGCTGATCAAGCTAGAACAATTCGTGTACCTGTACATATGATTGAAACTATTAACAAATTTAACAAAGTAACTGGTACTCTTACTATTAAACTAGGAAGACAACCAACTGATGAAGAGATTGCTAAAGAGATGGATATTGAAGTAGAAAAGGTTGGTGAGATAAGGAAAATTAAACAGAATCCATCTTCTCTTTCTACCCCTATTGGTGATGAGAAAGATAGTAAATTACAAGACATTATTGCTGATGATTGGTCACAAACACCAGAAGATTTTGCTACTTCTGAGTATTTAAGAAATCAGTTACACGGTGTACTAGATGAGTTACAAGACAGAGAAAGAAGAGTTTTAGAGTTAAGGTTTGGTTTAGAAGATGGTGTGTCAAGAACTTTAGAGGAAGTAGGAAGAGAATTCGGCGTAACCAGAGAAAGAATTAGACAGATTGAAGCTAAAGCTTTAAAGAAATTGAAAGAGAAATCTACTAAAAAGCAGCTAGATGACTATATAGACCTCTAATCTAACTGATTTAATTCAAGAAATTCCGATGGGGATACTGGGAAGCTATCTACTGTCTTTGTTGATATCTCTTCAAGAACTTCAAGATTAAAAGAAGGACTAATAGGCTTTGTATAGTTTGTGGCGTTAGGATCTATATCTACCCCAGTTTTTTGAAAGTATATAGAAAATCCTATCCAAGCTATACTCATTACTAAAAGAATTATTAAAATTGGTATTATCTTTTTAATCAAGCTCATTTATAGCACCATAAAATTTATTATTCTCTATGTGATATATCCTAATTGAAAGGTTGTATGAATTCATCGTTTCCTCTTCATTTTCTCCATATGAGAAGCTTTCAATTACAGGATACATAGGCATAGCCTCTAAATCCTTAAAAAGATTATCCAGATTATTTTCAGGTCCAGTTACTGATAGACTAACACCCCATGGCGATACTACAGTTGTACTTATACTAATATCTTCCTTGTATTCAGAGAACCCTATATTCTTTAGTACAAAACCATTTCTGGATATTACTGCATCTATATTTGATAGAAATAAGCTAAAGTTTCCAGAAGTGGGGTAAAGAAGCTGTAAGGAATCTAAAGTTTCTTTATTCTCACTATACTGTGAGTCTAATTTTGCTAAAGCCTCAATTTTCTTTTCTAAAGCGTTATTAATACTCTCTTTCTCTTTAATCTCTTTTCTAATGCCTGTTATAGTCAAAATTGTTGGTCTCACAGCAAATATTACTAATAGAATTGCAGCTAAAAAAGTAAATAATGCGAGATAGTACATTACCTGCTTAGAAGGTGGATTCCTAAGAATTTCCATATACTTAAATTGTCTTCTTTCCTGAGTATTAGCCACTTGCTTTCGTAATTTTAAAGTTAATAGTTATATCGTAAACAGTATCATTCTTCGTTACCTGGAAAGTAACCCCTTCATAGTTATCATTGTTCTTTAAGGCAGCTTCATAGTCTCTAAAAGCTTTGAAGTTAGTTGTTTCTAAGCTTAAGCTAATAGAGCCTTTATTAAAAGAAAAACTAAGGACATTTAATGCGCTTGGAATTCCATTACGAACCTCGTTGATAAGAACAGAATTAATTTCTTGTTCGTTAGAAAGTTTATCAATATCTGTAAGTAAGGCCTGAATATTTTCATAAGTAATACTGTCCTGTTGCCAATTACTACCTGAAAGCATTTCTACCTGATTATTAATATCCTTTGTTAAATCATTATTCTGAGCATCTAATACAAACCGTGCTATAAAAGCACCTAGAGCTAAAATCTCGACAGCGATTAACATATACTTACCAATGGAAAACATCCAATCATAAGCATGAGCAAAGATATTGTCAGGGTCTTCAACCGAATCAAGGAAGTTTATTGAATTTGGGACATCGTTTTTTCCAAACATAGGCAGTTAATATATTTTATTCTGTATTTTAGTATATTGGATACTTTGGTATAATACAAGCACTATGAATGAAAATAAATCCCCAGAAAAAATATTTATCGGAGTCTCTTGGCCATATGCCTATAGTAAATTACATATAGGTCATTTAGCTGGCCAATATATAGCTTGTGACGTTTTTGCTAGATATCATAGGTTAAAAGGAAATGATGTTTTAATGGTCTCAGGTAGTGATAGTCATGGGACCCCTATTGTGTACAAAGCAGAAAAGGAAGGGATATCTCC
>WOZL01000062.1 GCA_011620305.1 Candidatus Dojkabacteria bacterium
CTGAGTATATATGAGTAACTAAACCAAGCAAATTGTTATCTCTGTTTCTATAGTTCTCTGCAACTTCTTTTTGAATAATGAAAAATGCAGGGTTATTAAATGTGTCAGATTTTATTATCTTTTCAATAATCTCATCACTGATATTAAAGGGTAAAGAGCCAAAATAGGTAGTATCATTTCGTGATAATTTAAAGTCCAAAAAATCAACGTTGTGGATAGTTGCTTTAGGAAAGGCATTAGTTAAATGTCGTGAAAGAGCTAAATCTTTCTCTACTAGTGAGATTTCTATTGTTGCTTCATAAAACGCCTTAGTAAAAGCACCTTTACCAGGACCAATTTCTGTTATATGTTTTGGGTTGCTCTCAAGTACTGTTTTAACAATCTTTTTAGCAAGTTCTTCATTGTTGAAAAAATTCTGTCCTAATGATCGTTTTGGATTTACTATACTCTGAAGTCCCATACACCATCTTTTTTAATATATTTCTTCTTACAATTTTTGCATACTGCCTCGTTATCATCCATCAATAATTTTTTTCTACAAGATGGACAGAGTAGTATATCTTTTAGATTTTCATACTCTTCTTCCTTACCTCCACTATCTAACTCTGTTTTATAGAATATGCTTGGGGGTAGGTTACTGTTGCTAAATATATTTTGGAAAATTTTTTCAAGCCAAAGTAAAATTCTTGTTCCAAGTATTCTTTTAAGAATAGGGACCCTGAAATATGAGCACCCCTGTTTTTCTTCTACTTCAAATTCACACCCTTCTAATAGGTCATGAATATATTTAGGATGATAGTTTAGAAATGATACTCCGTCTCCTTTTGCACCTTCCAGATGTATTGTAGGTTGTTGGTAAGGTTCAAGCTTATTTATACCTTTATCCCCTTTCAAAAAAGCTTTTACTCTTGCTTTAATATGTATCTTATTAGCAAATTCTTGAATATATATTCCATCTTCTTTTAATACTCTTGCTACCTCTTCAAAATATTTTTTCTGTCTTTCTATATGATGTAGTACTCTTACCATTAGGCCTCCATCAAAGACATCTTTCCTAAAGGGCATCTTGTATGCATTCGCTGCAATTAGTATGCAATTTGGATACTTTTTGGTAATTATCTCTCTGTTTTTCTGTAGGGTTTTTAATGAGTAATCTAATATTACACAATTTTTAAACTTATCAGCGTATGTGTCAGCTAATCTTCCATATGATCCTCCGATATCTATAAACCAGTTTCCTTTTTCGTTATTTAGAAATTTATCTAAGACAAGATGCTCAGCTTGATTTTCGTACTCTCTGTTTTTCCAGTAAGTGGAGTAGTCGTAATCGTATCCATCGTAGTTAACTACTTTCTGTTTCATTCTTTCTATCTTCTTTTAATTTTAGAAATTGCTTTAATAGTTTATCACTCTCTTTTACTTTTCCTCTTGTTTCTGCAATAGCAATCTGTTTCTTTAACTCAAGCTCTTTAGCATCAAAGTAATCTTTCTTAATTAGATTATACAGATTATCTATATCATCCTTTTCATCTATTTCAGAGAAGTGAAATATTGCATCTTCAATATACTCTCTAAAGTCTTCTTTAAGAAGAATCTTTTTTGTTACATCTTTGTTGTTTCTGATAAACTCCAAAATTTCTTTAATGTCAGGATTAGTAAAATATTTAAGTTCAAATCCTTCTGGTATAGAGATATCATCATGTACAAGTAGTAAGGCTAACATCTCTTCTTGTCTCGATATATACTTCTCTTTCCTTTCTGAAGTTTTCTTTCGTCCTCTATATTCTCTTTTACTTGGATTGAGTAGTTCTTTCTTAATGTCTGCTATCATCGATGGATCAAAGAACTGACTACTAACTAGAGAGTTAACATATATCGACCTCAGAGACTGGCTAGGAACCTTAGAGAGTATGTCTCGAGCCCAGTTAAGTGTGGAGGTAATGTCATTGTAATCTGATGGGCTTAAATCTTCAATTTTTTTGCTTAAAAGGAATGAAAAGAGGTCTGTTTTGTTTTTAATAAGAGATTTTAGTTTCTTACTATCCTTCTGTAGCATTTCATCTATGTCTTTGTATGGCTCTGGTGATGCTCCATATGCTCTAAGCTTTAGTTTAGAGGTAAGAATTAATGCACGTTCCATAGCAGCTAGACCTGCTTCATCACTATCGAAGATAAAGAAAAAGTTTTTAGTAAGTTTAGATAGTCTCTCAAGCTGTTCTGTAGTAAGAGCTGTTCCTAAAGGTGCTACTATATTCTCTATACCTGCTTGGTGTGCAGATATTACATCTGTTTGTCCTTCACAGAAAATAGCTAGGTCTTCTTTTCTAATAGCTTTTCTGGATTCATACTGTCCAAATACATTATCTTTTTTATGATATATAGCTGTCTCAGGAGTATTCATATACTTAGGCCCTCTATCGTTGCCAGGTAGTATTCTTCCAGAAAAGCCAATTACTTTACCTGAACTAGATCTTATTGGAAACATTATTCTCTTAAAGAATTTGGTTCTTAACTTCTCAGATTTGAGAGTAAACAAACCTGAATCAAGTAATTCTTTTTTATTAAACTTACCATCTTGATTTTGAAGATAGTCAAGTAATTCATATCCTCCAGAGGCGTATCCAATACCAAATTTATAGATACTCTCTTTATTAAATCCTCTATCTTTAATATATTCAGAGGCCTCTTTGCTTTCTTTAAGTTCTTTATA
>WOZL01000098.1 GCA_011620305.1 Candidatus Dojkabacteria bacterium
ATCTCCATTGTTGTATATATATTTTTAAAACCAGCTCCTATTCAAACTCAGGAAGATAGGATAGGGAAGGTTAAACAAGATCTTGTCAGTTTGATTCCAGCTAAATATGAAATCATAGAATCTGAATACGAAGAACCGAGTGAGGAGAATGATGGATGTGTCTATATCTATACTATTCGACCAAAGGGATATTCAGAGATAGAGAAAGAGTATTTAGATGATGCTGGTTTGATGTATTGTGAGGATATTAATACTGCAGTACTTTATGATCAAACGGAAGAAGTTAGATATGATGCGACAGAAGGAAAATGGGTTTATGGAAATAATGTAAAGGTTTTAGATGAAATACAATATGGGGAAAATCTTGTTCCTACGATTGCTTTAGGAGGTAGTCATGCCTTATCTAATTACTATATTGTGAGGTTAGAGAGTAGTGATGAATTAATAATACTTTCCATACCCAGTTCTAACAGAATAAGATGTGAAATCTATGATGAAGACGGAGTTGAAAGTATGGATGAGGATTGTGTAAGTTTTCGAGATTCATTACCTCCTGTTTATGCAGACTGGGTTCCTGAGGAAATATATAATGATTATTACGATAGTTTATTAGACATTCTTTCAAATATTAATTCTACAGATGTCGAGATTGAAAACGCAGTTAATGAATCAAGTTCTGATGGTTTCCAGACCGATTATACTAAGTGGCTCTACAATGAGGCGGACAGAATTGTTAACACCTACGACTTTAGTTCTAAAGAAATTAAACCCTTAATACAAATTCCTAAGTATGAATTTCCTACAGATAACGATGAATATGAGCAAAGCTATAAACTTACCTCTGATGACACTGTTACTGTAAGTTGTGAGAAACTGCAGAGTGAATTTACTCCCGTTTTTGATATACATGGCTGTGATGTTCTACTCAATTCAGAAGAAGTTCTATATGCATGGAGTTGGACGGATAATAAAGAGATTAGCCCACATATAACGATATTTGATAATGAGAAATTAGAATATCCATTGATTGTAGTAGGGGAACAGTTTGGACCAGCTAGTAGAGATAACCTGTCAGTATATAAAGTTATCAAAGGAGAATTAGTTCAGTTACTATTCAGTGCTAAGGAAGAAACCTCAGAGACTTGGTTTGTAGATCCATATGCCAAAATGTATAAAGAGGATGAGAAGGAGTATCTTGTTACATATTTTCATGATCCAGCTATGATAGAAAAATCACTTAGTCGTGTATGGGAGATATCCAGTGACAAACTAGTTCTTGTTGAAACAATCCTTGAAAGAGGTTTCTAAATTAAATCACATAATTGTTGAGGAATCCCAAACACTCGAAGAGACTTTTAGGAATATTGTTGGATACGGAGAATAATTAAGAAAGACATTACCTCAAAGGGAAGCTTGTAGCCATTTCGTAATTGTAGAGTGTGCTTGATAGTGCAAATCCAGCAATATAATAATGGTAGAATATTCGTAGTAATATTGTTCTATCAATATCTTTTTGTGTATCTTCAATAACTTGAATCATTTCTTCGATAGTATCAATGGCAAGAAATGATAGAAATCCCTTGAATGTTGAGTTATTATGGATCTCTTCTGGGGTTATAAATATGTTTGGAACAAACTTCTCGTATATCTCTTCAGAAGGTTTGTTGAAATTCGAAAGTTTTTTATTGTCTCTTATTAATATGCCACTTAGAAAACCCATTTTCCCAAGAAGAATCGCATTGGGTTTGAGTTTATAAATTAACTCAGATGCGTCTTGTGCAATTAGATATCCTGCTAGACGAGGAACATCTGTGAGCATTCTACCCACCCCTTTCAGGCCTTTTGAGTTTGTATCAAATTCAGTTTCCAAGTACCTGTTTAGGGCTCTTTCTACTTCAGAGGAAAAAGATTCTTGATAAATTTGCATTGCTTCTTTAATATAATCATTTGCCATTTTAGAGTTTTTACCCTTTAACTTTTTCTCGACAACAAGTACAAAAGCTTTTTCATCACTCTCGGAATTGTCTTGTTCTTCTGTTATTGTGTTTGCTTGAGAAGAGAAGGTGTGAACCTCTCTCATATAAAAGAAATTTTTACATACAGGACATTTAATTTTACCTTTATTTGTTCTATCTTCAATATCAAAGGTTAAATCTTCCCAACAAGATGGACACTGACCCTCCAAAATTGGAGAAACATTTTTCATAAACTCATTTGCCTCTCCAAGAGTAAAAGAAGTCTTGCATTTAGGACAAACAATATTCTCTTCTCCTCTTCTTTCAGCTAAATCGAGAACTAATTCCTCATGGCAGTTAATACAGTAAGGCTCTTTTAGGGGTGACAACTCTCTATGTATCTGAGCCATTTCTAAAAAAGGATTAACTTTAATATGCAATTATATCAGAAGGATATTGCATATTCCATTAGAGTAGTGGATTTTACTGTACCAAATAAGCGTTTCACCTTCGAACCGAGAGCTCTTAAAAACATCTCTTTTTTGACCCTTTTCATACACTAGGCCTTACTTTTGAGACTTTCACTTTTTAGAGTCTAAATAATGCAATCCCCATAAGGGTTTTAAAAGATAGTGGACAGGTCTTGTTGGAACATGTTGAATATGGCGGGATGGACGGGACTCGAACCCGCAACCTTTGCAGTGACAGTGCAAAGCTCTAACCAGTTGAGCTACCACCCC
>WOZL01000033.1 GCA_011620305.1 Candidatus Dojkabacteria bacterium
ACTCAGGACCTCATTCTTACCATGAATGCGCTCTAACCAACTGAGCTAATCCAGCATATGGTGCAGAGGACTGGATTCGAACCAGTGTATCCCGAAGGAGTCGGTTTTACAGACCGATGCGTTTGACCGCTCCGCCACCTCTGCACTATGGAGCCGAAGAAGAGATTCGAACTCTTGACCTATTGTTTACAAAACAATTGCTCTGACCAACTGAGCTACTTCGGCACAACTGCAAGTCTATTATATCAATGAATTCAAAGTCATGAAAGGGGTATTAAAAAAAGCGTCCCGACAGGAGAGGAGTCATAAAGCTCTATCTAGTAAGTGGGTTCCCTCAACTTATCTTCAATGAAGATAAGCAATTTTGAGATCCCTAAGCTTTGATTACGGAGCTATGAAACCTCTATATCCCATCAGGACACTATATTTTAACTTAAAATATAGCAGATAGCAATTAATAATGATAGGTTATAGAAATCCAAATAGCCTCAAAAAGAACGACAAGACGGCATTTATGTATTTAGATAGAATATCTGATAGTGGGGAGAAGGGAATTAGTATTAGCAGTATTAATATCCAAGAATATTTCTCTAAATCCTCCCACCAGTATGACCATCGCTTAGGTAAAAAAGCGTTTACCACTTTATGACCGTCAAGTGGTGGTATAGGTAATATATTAAAAACAGCCAGTGAGATGTTTATAGTAGCAAATACATATAGAAAAAACGCTATAAGACTATAGTTGGATAGAAAATGAAATAGTAAACCGGAAAGGGCAGCTAGTAAGAGGTTAGAAACAGGACCAGCTAACGCAGTTAAAGCTTTTCCCTGCCTCCTATTTTCAAAATTCCATTCATTTATAGGAACTGGTTTACTCCAACCAAACCTAAAAATTACCATCATAAGGGCGCCAATAGGATCTATATGGGCTAGGGGATTAAGAGTTAGTCTTCCATGTGCTTTAGGAGTAGGATCACCCAATTTAAAAGCTATCCAAGCATGAAAATACTCATGCACAGTAGAAGCTATTAGTATTGATGGAACAGCAAACAGTATCCAAGTTATAATATTATCAGTTGAAAACATAATTTAACCTTGCTAAAATTTCCTCTTTTTGATAATATCATCTTGCGATTTAGCAATCAATTAAAACATTAGAAATATGGCAAAAGTATGCTACATGTGTGAAAAATCTACAATAGCTGGTAAAAATATTCAGCATAAGCACTCAGAAGGGTGGAGATATAAAGCTCCTAGAACAAACAGAAAATTCAAACCAAATCTTAAAAAGATTGAATTAGAGGTTGATGGAAAGCCTAAGAAGGTTAGAATATGTATGAAGTGCTATAAAAGACTACGAAAAGAAGAAGCCCAAAAAGCTCAAACAGAGTAGTACAATTCTTTTATCCAAAATGCTTTCTAGAGGGTATAATATGCCCTCGAATTGTTTTGTACTACATGCTATCATACATTATAGTATTGTTATAATTTCGACTCTGTAAAAATGAAAATATTTGATTCTGTTTGGAACCTAGTCACATACGATTTGGGTATAGATTTAGGTACATCTAATACAATTGTTTATCTAAGAGGACATGGTATTGTTATATCTGAGCCCTCTGTTGTTGCTATAGATAAGCGTACTAAAAAAGTTTTAGCTGTAGGTAGTGAAGCTAGAAAGATGATAGGTAGAACTCCTGCCAATATTGTTGCTGTTAGACCTCTTAGACATGGGGTAATATCAGATTTTGATACTACTCAAGCTATGATTCACCACTTTATTCACAAAACTCACAAAATATTTAGTAAGAATTGGAAATTACCAAGACCAAGAGTAATTATGGGAGTACCTTCCTCAGTAACAGAAGTTGAAAGACAGGCTGTAATAGATGCATCTAAAACTGCTGGAGCAAGAGAGGTATATATTGTAGAGGAGGCAATGGCAGCAGCTATTGGTTCAGGTTTACCAATAGAGGAGGCTTCTGGAAATATGATAGTTGATATCGGTGGAGGGACTACAGATATAGCAGTTATGTCACTTGGTGATGTTGTCATTGATAATACTATCAAGATTGCTGGTGATGAGATGAGTGAGGAGATAGTTAACTACGTTAAAGATAAATACAATATATTAATTGGTGAGAGAACAGCAGAGGATGTAAAAATAGCTATTGGTTCTGCAATTCCTTTAGAAGAAGAAAAAGAAGTGATTTTGCAAGGTAGGGATTTAGTAAACGGTTTACCAAAATCTATTAAAGTTAGTAGTGTGGAGATAAGGGAGGCAATAATGGGGCCACTTGGAACAATAACAGAGGCTGTTAAAGAGGCTGTTGAAGATACCCCTCCAGAGCTTGTAAAGGATTTGTTGACTTCTGGGTTACATTTGGCAGGAGGTGGTTCACTAATCAAAGGTATAGATACATATTGGCAAAACGAGCTTAATATGTCTGTACATATAGTTGATGACCCAATCTCTGCAGTTGCTAGAGGTACTGCTCAAATGCTCGATCATATTGAACTACTTGATAAGGTACAAACCTCTTGGAAAGAATTAGTTTAATAAATATTAAGCATGCTTTTTAATCAAGAAGATAAGAAAAAAGATGAGAGGAGTTGGTTATCTATACCCATTATCCTCTTGCTCTCAATTCTTCTCCTTTTTCTTAACTCTCTTGGTACATTTAAAGGTGTTAAATCTACGGTTTCCTATGTTTTAGGTCCAATCTATACTACTTCTTCCAATTTAGCTATTAGTCTAAAAGATTTCTTCTCAACAGTAGTAAATATCTCTGAGTTTAGGGAGGAGTATAACGAAATGAAATTACAGATTGCTGAGTATGAGGTAGATA
This sequence comes from Candidatus Dojkabacteria bacterium, assembly GCA_011620305.1. Classification (GTDB taxonomy): domain Bacteria; phylum Patescibacteriota; class Dojkabacteria; order SC72; family SC72; genus WOZL01. Next base: position 2,850 of record WOZL01000033.1, read on the forward strand.
ATCTTGAGTATCAGCTTTTGTTAGATGAGAACAGTGATTTAAAGAGTCAGCTAGAGCTCGGTAATAGAGAGGATAGATATATATTGGCTAAGGTATTGGATCATATAGAGAGTGAGTATTTAATAGTTAACCAAGGTTCCAAAAAGGGTATTAAGCAAGGAGATATAGCTGTTATTGGAGATGCTTTCGTTGGTATAGTAATAGAGTCTGGTCAGTATACATCTAAGATTAGATTACCAATATCTAAATCTAATTTCTTAGAAGCATATATTCTTTCTTCTGATGAAGAAGACAGTCAAAGGATATTAAGCAGGGCTGTTATCAATGGCTCTTCTGATGGTATTAGAATCGAAAATATCGGTATGAATAGTGGTGTTAAGAATGGTGACATAGTTGTTGTAAATGATAGTAAAGTAGGGGAGAATTTAATTGTAGGTACAGTTGTAGGTCTTTCTGAAGATCCTGCTACAACGACAAGGACAGGTTATGTTTCTCCAGCTGTTGATTATTATGATTTAACTAATCTCTTTATTAGAATTGAAAATGTTGATTAAGGTTTTGCTAACAATTGTTGGATTATTATTTCTCATAGTTCTAGAGAGTTTTTTTAATACTCTTTTTTCATTCTCTATAATAGTAATGGCTTTACTGTTTTTAATAGATAAAATTGATTGGAGAAGGTGGGTCATTATAGCTGCTCTTTCAACAGTATTAATAGATATATTACTATTAAGGCCAATGGGTGTTACCATGTTGGTCCTTGCTATTATATCTTTACTTCTATACATTCTTTTTCTAATAGTTCCTAAAAAAGAGGTAATTCTATCATATATTCCATATCTATTTGCTATCTGGTTATACTATATTCTCCTAGACCTTTCTGTCCCTTATCTTCAAGATGGGGTATGGGGGACAATTTCATGGGAGAGTATATTCGTAGATATGGTAATATCTATTATATCTACTGTTATAATTTTTTTAATTAACTTACTAGTTAGTAATTTTAGGTCTAAAGAAGATCTCAGACTATGAAAAAGTTAGATTTTGATAAAAAGATTAATAAAAAGAAGTTAAGGAAGCCAAAGGTGTGTTTGCCTGAAATGGATAAGCAAAATGGTAAAGATGTTGTAGTACAGATGCTTCAGTGTGAGGGTTCTCAGAGTATTTCTCAATGGAATTTTCTCTACATTCTTCTCTTGTTTTTCCTACTTTTCTCAGCTCTTTTTTTCTCTTTAGCAAATTTACAGATAGTACAGGGTCAGGAGATGGTAGAGAGATCTCAGAGAAATAGTATTAGAATATCATCTATACCTGCATATAGGGGAGTGATATTTGATAAGAATGGTCAGAAGGTTGTAGAGAATGTTCCTGCTGTAAATGTGTATTTAAATATTGATGTATTTCTAGATGCACAGATGGATATTGACGATGAGAAACTTAGGAATGTATCTAGAACCTTAGAAGAGATATTAGGTGAAAAATGGAAAGATACTTCAGAAGATGAAATATCTTACGAAAGTATATATCAGAAAGTTATCTCTATCTATTCTTCAGATCCATATTTCTCAAATATTCTTTTAGCAAGGGATATTGATAATGATATGTCTATTTCAATCAAGTCTTTAGGAGAGGAGTTAGAGGGTGTGGTATTGGAAGATGAGAGTAAACGTAACTATCTATACCCTGAACAGTTCTCTCATATCTTAGGCTATGTAGGAGAGGCTTCTTTAACTGATATAGAGAAGTATGAGTATGTATCTAATAATGATATTGTAGGTAAGCTTGGTATAGAGAAATATTACGACGAAGTACTTGCTGGTAAAAATGGAGAGCTGGCTACTGAGGTTAATGCTTTAGGTCACTCCATTACTGGCTCTTCGTACATTATAACTCCCCAGGAGTCTGGTAAGAGTCTGTATATGACCATTGATGCTAAGGTTCAGAGTAAAATCTATGAAATTCTCAAAGAAGCTGTAAAAGAGAATGGGGCTACAGGAGCCGCGGTAGTTGTAGAAGATGTAAATAATGGGGAGATACTAAGTATGATCTCCTATCCTGGATATGATAACAACAAATTTATTGGAGGTATTAGTCAAAAAAGTTACAATCAACTTCTAGAAGATGACAGAATACCTCTGCTTAATAGACCAATAGCGGCACAAGTCCCTCCAGGTTCTACCTTTAAGTCTTTGGTTGCTACAGCTGCTCTAGATTCTGGAGCTATTAATACCTCAACTATATATACAAGTAGAAGAGGGTATACTTTTAGTAGTGGTGCACCTTTTCAGGAATTTCAGAATAATGCATATGGTAGGTTAAATGTCATACAAGCTATTGCTCGTTCATCAAATATATTCTTTTGTGAGACGATTAGGCATTGGGATATAGATGAATTAGTTCCATATCTAAGAGACTTTGGGATAGGACAATATACAGGGATAGATATACCAGGTGAAATGCCAGGGAGATTACCTTCTCCAGAAAACAAGATATATTTAGCAGAAAATGGAGCTACATGGCTAGATCCAATATGGTATCCAGAGGGTGATGGATGTAACTCAGTAATAGGGCAGGGTATCACATTAGTTACACCTATACAGATGGCGAATTGGATAGCAGCAATTGCTAATAATGGAACTCTCTATACACCACATGTAATAGAGAAAAGTGTGGATGATGAAGGAAATGAAGAGATATTGAAGTTCGAACCTTTAAACGAAGACTTTATTTCACCGAAATCATTAGAGATTGTAAGAAAAGGAATGTGGTCTGTAGTACACAGTGATTTAGGTAGTGCTAAGATTCTAAGAGATGTAGGAGAAGAGGTAGCTGTAAAGACTGGTACTGCTGAGTTTGGTGCGTTAAATGAAAAGGGTGAATATGAGCACACACATGTTTGGATAGCAGGTTTCTATCCTTTCGAAGATCCAAAGTACTCCTTTGTGATATTTTTTGAGGATGGTGGTTTAAGTTTCGAATCTTTACCACATGCAAGAACTATCCTATCATGGTTAATAAGTTCAGGGTATAAATAGGAGAATGAATATACGATTTTTAGAACCAAAATCAGCCGATGAATGGGATAGATATGTCCTACAGTTAGAGAATTACTCTTTTGTTTTAAGTGATGCGAAATTTAGAAGCTGGCAGGACTGTAATGTTAAGAGTTTTAGATATTTAATATTTAACAACGATCAATTTGTAGGTATTGTAGGTGGAAGAATTGATAAAGTTAAAATATTCGGTAATTACCTAGAGTGTAAGCATAATCCTATGTTAATACCTAACATAGATGATGAAAGTAAGGTAGAAATTTTAAGAGAGGTATTTAAAAAATTACAAGAAATTGGATATAGTAATAATTGCTTCCTTATTCGTCTTTCTCCCTTAATTGAGTATGATGAAATATATGATAAGGTGTATTTAGAATTTGGTGCTAAAGAATCTCCAGTGCAACCTCAAGATGCTCTGATATCTCAGTATTTTGACACTACTAAAGATATTAAAGAGTTACATAGTGAAATGAATAAATCTTCTAGAAGTAATGTAAATAAGTTACTTAAGGATGGTGAGTATACAGTTAAGGTATTTACTGATGATTTTGTATTTCCAATATTTAAAGATTTCTATACACAAACAAAGCAGTATAAAGGATATAGAGGTAAAGGTGCTGATAATCTTCTAAAAGAGTTTAAAGAGTATTTAAAGAGAGATATGCTCTATTTTCTAGTTGCATACTACAAAGAGGAGCCTGTTACAGTATGGCAAATGATTAGATTTGGGAAATATATGCATCATTATCAAGCAGGTAGTGACTTAAAATTTCAGGAGAAATGTACTAGATTACTTTTTTACAAAGCTTTAGAACTTTGTAAGGAGATTGGGGTAGAAACCTTAGATCTTTTCGGTGGTATGCTACCTGAGGATATAGATGGAGAAAATAATCCTTGGAAAGGTGTTAATGACTTTAAGATGAGTTTAGGTGGTCGAAAAGTTACATATATGCATCCTAGAGATATTCCTCTTAAGCGTTACTACTCAATATATCTTCCATATGCTAGGTTTAGAGTAGAGCGTAAGGGTCATACAGTAGATTGGTAATTCATTGTTAGTTAATCTTTTGTTGTTAAACTTCTATATATGAGGTTTAACAAGTATCAAGTTTCTTTGAGATTAACTCAAAAGGGAGTAGGTAGAAAGAAAATTCTACAGGAGCTCTACAACCAAAGTTTTATCAATTACACTCAGGAAGCTCTACGTTATAGAGAATCTCTTTATAGAAGTGGGGTAAGGGTAATCTCCTACAACGAGGAAGGGTATCCTAAATATCTTAAGGAAATAAATGATTATCCTTTAGTACTTTTTACAAAAGGGGATAAATCTCTTCTTAAAAAGCATATGATTACCATAGTTGGTACTAGAGATATGTCTAAGTATGGTAAGTGGGCTGTAGGATACATCCTAAGGCCGTTAATAGGTGTGAACATAGTAGTTGTAAGTGGATTAGCAAATGGAGTGGATGGGGAGGTACATAAGAAGTGTTTAGAATATGGGATACCTACAGTAGCAGTAGTGGCTGGAGGTATAGATAAAGGATATCCAAGAAGTAATCAGGATATATATGATGAGATATCTATTAGAGGTTTAATCATATCTGAATTCCCGCCTGGCAGGGGAATAGTTAAGGGAATGTTCCCAATGAGAAATAGAATATTAGCCGGATTATCATCAGCAACAGTAGTAATTGAGTCGGATTTGAGTGGTGGATCACTAATTACATTAGAGTTAGCACTTGATTATGGAAGAGATATATTCTGTATACCTTGTAATATAAGCAGATATTCGTTACAAGGTTGTAACATGGCTATAGGGGAGGGTGCAACTCCACTATATTCTAACCAGCAACTACTAAAATACTGTCAGAATTTAGACATAAGTTAAACAGTTGATATGTCAATATACCTTTTCACACTAGGCATGTACGCTATAGTACACTATTAGTGAACAGTCAGTATGGGTGATGTGAACAGGGCGATAATATTTAAAATTTAATTTTACACTTTCTTGACAACTTGTTTTTTTGAAGGTATTTTAATTGACGAATATGGCAAAAAAGAAATTGAGTTATAAAAATCTATTAATTGTTGAGTCACCCGCTAAAGCGAAGACTATTAATAAGTATCTTGGAAAAGATTTTAAAGTCAAAGCTACAGTGGGTCACATTAGAGATCTTCCTAAAAGTGATTTAGGTGTTGATATTGAAAACGGCTATGAACCAGAATTTACCACTATATATGGTAAAGCTAAGATTATTAAAGAGCTTAAAAAGGCTGTACCTAAAGATGGTAATGTGTACTTAGCTATGGACCCTGATAGAGAAGGTGAAGCTATAGCTTGGCATGTTAAAATAGCTTTAGAACTAAAAGATCCTAAACGTGTTACCTTTAACGAAATTACTAAAGATGCAGTACAGAAGGCTGTAGATAATCCAGGTAAAATAGATGATGATTTAGTAGAAGCACAAAAGGCTAGAAGGGTATTAGATAGATTAGTAGGATACAAAGTAACAGAATTAATCTGGAAGAAGATATGGTATGGTCTCTCTGCTGGTAGAGTACAATCTCCAGCACTAAGATTAATTGTTGAGAAAGAGGAGGAGAGAGAGGCATTTAATCCTGAAGAGTATTGGAAATTCTCTGTAATTGTTAAAGATGAGCAGAAGAATGAACTTGAGGCAGAATTAAAGAGTAAGGATGGCAAGAAATACATACCAAGTACTGGTAAAGAGGTTGAAGAATTAGAGAAAACATTGGGAGATTCAAATTATAAAGTTGTTGAAGTTTCTGAAAAAGAGGTTAATAGACGACCGTATCCACCACTTACAACTTCTAAGATGCAACAGTCTGCAAATATTGGGTTTGGCTTTACATCTAAAAGAACAATGGGTATTGCCCAAGCTCTATACCAAGCCGGATATATTACATATATGAGAACTGACTCTATCAGTATGAGTAGTAAAGCTATTAAAGAGATTCGTAGTTTAATTTCAAAAGAGTATGGAGAAAAATACCTACCTAAGAAACCTATATATTACAAAACAAAGAGTAAAGGTGCTCAAGAGGCACATGAAGCTATTAGACCTACGGATTTCTCTGTTAATAAAGCGCAGATTAAGAAGGAATTAGGTAGTGCTCACGCTAAACTTTATGATCTCATATGGAGAAGGGCAGTAAGTAGTCAGATGAATCCTAAGAAAGCTAAAGTATTAACTGTTAAGATATCTCCTAAGGATGTCTCTAAACCTGAATATATATTCTCTCTAGGTGGAGAGATGATTCTCTTTGATGGCTTTAGAAAAGTATTAGGAGGAGGTAAGGCACAAGAGGATTTAGCACAGATTTCTCAAATTAAGGAAGGGGAGGAACTAAAGAAAGTAAAATTTGAAAAAGAGCAGAAGTTTACACAACCACCTGCAAGATATACAGAGGCAAGTCTTGTAAAAGCTTTAGAAAAGTTAGGTATAGGGAGACCATCTACATATGCAACCATTATTTCTACCATTCAATCAAGAGGATATGTAACTAAAGAAGGTAAATCTCTTCTTCCTACAGATATAGGTAGAGTAGTTACTAACTTTTTAAGAAACAATTTTGAGAGATTAGTTGACTATGAATATACAGCAAAGGTCGAAGAGCAACTTGATGATATCTCTGCTGATGAGGTACAGTATGTTCCTTTTATGGAGTCACAGTACAAGCCTTTGTTAGAGGAGATTAAAAAGGCAGATAAAGAGGTTGAAAAGGAGGATGTTGTTATATTAGGTGCAGCCGAGGGTGAGAAATGTCCTGAGTGTGGTGGAGAGATGGTTATCAGAGTAGGGAGGTACGGTAAGTTTTTAAGCTGTGCTAAATTTCCAGATTGTAAGGGAATGAAAGATTTATCTGGGGGAGAGGAATCTTTGGACTATGATAAGTATTACAAACCAGAGAAGTGCCCTAAGTGTGGTGCTAAAATGGTACTTAAAAATGGTAAATATGGAAAATTTTGGGCTTGTGAGAAGTATCCAGATTGTAAAACCACTATGCCTATGTTACTCAATGAAAAATGTCCTGAATGTGGTGAGAGATTAGTAGAGAGAAAGGGTAAATGGGGTAAGATGTTTATTGGTTGTAGTGGTTACCCTGATTGCAAATATATTAAAAAGAGTAAGAAGAAAAAGGAAAGCGAAAAATAACTCATCTTTAACCTTTTTTTCATAACTACTTAGTAGTATTACATATGCTACCTAGAGAGAAATTTCAACGAAATGGTATAGATTCATTGTCTGATAACGACCTTATCGCAATCATCATTGGTAGTGGGATAAAAGGTAAAGATTTTAAAAGTATATCCCTAAGTGTATTAAGAAAGATACAAAAAAGTATTAAGAAAGGACAAGAGATTGTCCTAAAAGACCTTTCTACAATAGAGGGGGTAGGGGAAATAACTGCAATGAGGATACTCTCTGGTATGGAATTGGGAAGAAGGGTATACGGTATCTACTCTAATCAGAGATTTCTAATATACAACTCCAAAGATGCATATGAACTACTCAAAAATATTTCCAATTATAAACAGGAACATATTGTTGCCCTCTATTTAAACTCTAGATTTGAGTTACTTGAGCAAAAAACAATTAGAATAGGGGGGATAGATAACGCTCAGTTACTACCAAGGGATGTAATAACATATGCTTTGGACAATAATTCGTCATATGTGGTACTAGCTCATAATCATCCTTCGGGGGAGTGTACACCAAGCCAAGAAGATATTTTACTAACAAGGAGACTGGATGAGGCAATGGAGTTGATGGGTATAAAACTACTTGAGCATATTGTAATAGCCAAAGATGGTTGGAAAAGTATAGATGTATAGTGTATAATTCAACCGTTAATTTATAAATCTCACATATCTTTCGATTTTCCTTGTAGTAATTAACTACTAGAGAGATAGGTGTTTAAAGGAAAAGGAGTAAAACTATGGCAGAAAAAAAGAAAACAGTCTCAAAGAACACTAAGACTGAAAACAAGAGTGTTCAAATACCAGAACTTATAGAATTTCTTAAAGCAGGTGCCCACTTTGGTCACAAGACTAGTGCGTGGAATCCTAAAATGAAAGAATATATCTATGAGGAAAGAAATGGTGTACATATAATCGATTTGGTTAAATCTCGAGCTCTACTTGAAAAAGCACTTGATGCAATTCAAAAGGCCTCAAATAAAGGATATATCCTCTTTGTAGGTACTAAAGGACAAGCTGCAACCATTATTCAAAAGAAAGCAGAAGAGGTTGGTGCCTTCTATGTTAACCAAAGGTGGCCAGGTGGACTATTTACTAACTTTGATATTCTCAAAAAGAGTGTAAACAATTTAATAAAGATGGAAGAAGAACTAGCAAGAGGTGGAGAAAATTTAGTTAAAAAGGAAGTCTTAATGCTTGAAAGAGATGTTGAGAGATTAAATAGAGTGTATGAAGGTATCAAGTTTATGGATAAACTACCTTCCTTAATGATTGTCATTGATAGTAAGGTAGAGGATATCGCTATAAAAGAGGCTAGAATTGCTGGAGTACCAACAGTAGCATTAATTGATACTAACTGTAATCCAGAACTAGTTGACTATCCTGTCCCAGCCAATGATGACTCACTAAAAAGTATTTCTTTGTACGTAGATCTTTTCGGAAAGGCGGTTGACCTAGGTAAGAAGTCTGAGGGATTAATTGCATTAAGAAAGAATCATAAAGCAAATTTAAAGAGATTAAGAGAAGAATATTTGGCTGAAGAGGAGAGAAAGGCACGAATGGAGGAGCAAGAGAGACGAAGAATGAAAGCTATGAGAGAAGGAAAAGTCACAAAGGAGGGTTCAACTGGAGTTGTAAGAGTAGTTAAGAAAGAGAAAAATATCGAGGATGATATTAAGGCAGCTGAAGCTGTTAAAGCTCAAAAAGATGCAACTAAAATCGAGGAGTTAAAACTAAGTACAAGAACAGAGAATGCTCTTAAAGATGCAGGTATTAAGAATGTAGAAGGTTTAAGTGGAAAGAAGAAAGAAGAACTAAAAGAAATTAAGGGAATAGGAGAGAAGTCTGCAGAAGAGATTTTAGATGCAATAAAATAAATTAATAGATTTGTTAGAAATGGGTAAGGTACAAGTTGAAGATATTAAAAAACTTAGAGCAAAGACATCTGCCGGTATGGCACTTTGTAAAGAAGCTTTAGAGAAATCTGATGGAGATATGCAGAAAGCTATAGAGTACATCAATGAGAGAAGCGATGTAATAGCTAGACTCCATAATCTTACAGGGGCAAAAATTGGTCTTTGTAAGTTAGCTCTAGAGGAAACTGAAAAGGACTTTGAGAAAGCAGTAGAGCTTATCAAAGAGAGAGGTTGGAATGAGCCAATAGAGCCAGAGTGTGAGAAAGGTAATGGTATCATAGATGCCTATCTACACGGCACAGATCAGAGGTTAGCATCCCTTGTTGAGGTAAAATGTAAAACTGATTTTGTAGCTAAAAACGAAGAGTTTAAAGAATTTGTTCATGAGCTATCTTTGCAGGTAGCAGCTATGAAGCCTAAATATGTTTCTAAAGATGATATTTCAGAAGAAGAGTTAGTTCAAATTAAAGAGACTTTCCTTAAAGAAACTCAAGCTGAGGGTAAACCAGAGGATATGATTTCAAAGATAGTAGAGGGGAAGTTAAATAAATATTATCAAGAGAATTGCTTACTAGAGCAGAAGTGGTTTAAAGATGAATCTAAAACAATGAGAAATCTTTTAGATGAAGCTACTACTAAGCTAGGTGAGCCACTTGAAGTTAGAAGGATTCTTTATTGGGAGTTTGGGAAATAATCATGATGAATGAAATGAAGGGGGGATTTATTCTTCCCTTTTGTTTTAACAATTTTTTTTGTACAATCTAATATAATTTTATTTTTAAAATTAAATATGGATACAGAC
>WOZL01000028.1 GCA_011620305.1 Candidatus Dojkabacteria bacterium
GTCATAACACCATGGATTCTAAATCTTACTCTAACCTTAGTTTCCATTGGTTCAATATGAATATCTGAAGCAGAAGCAGTTGCAGCATACTCTAATATTGCATTAACAATTCTGGCTACCGGAGCATTCTTTAACTCAGCACTAGAAAGAATATCACTAGACTCTGAAGATTTAATCTCCTGAACTGGTAAATCTACATCCTCTAAAGCCTCAGTAACCTCAGAGCTCATCATATCTCCAATCCTACGATCAAGGATAAAGTTTAGACTTTTCTGAGTAGTAATATATACCTCTACCCTTGTCCCAAAAGGATATTTCTGCTGGAGAGCTTGAGTAGCCTGAATATCAAAAGGGTCTTTCATTGCTATTTTTACATAATCATCACCACGCTCAAAAGGAACAGCATTAAATTTCTGTAAACTCTCTACATCAACCTCGGCAATTACACTCTCGGGAACTTCTATAGTTGTAAGATCGATAAATGGAATACCAAATATCTCTGACTTGGCTTTTGCAATAGTTTCATCGTCAGCAACCTTTAATTCCCTAATTATTGCCTCTTCGCTCCTAGGTGAGCGAGACCTTTCAACAATTACCTTATTAGCCTCTTGCTCAGTAATTAGGGCATTATCTTGTAAATATTGTAAAAGCGTAATCTTACTCATTGGGCAGTTATAATTTTATACGTATGATAAATGATATTGTAAAGATAGCAGATAGTCAAACTATTATCTAAACCTGTAATATCTAAACTTGATATACCAATCATATAATCTCTGAAGTAGGTGAGGAACTTTCTTAAAACCATACTCATATGTCCTCTCTATACTCTCTAAATATCCACCGAAACTTCTCTTGTAATGAGAGTATCCATATCCAGGATTACCTTTCTCATACCTTTCATCAGGTAGTACTCCCCAGTTATTAAATCTCTTTATACCTTCCTTCTGACCCAAGAGCATACATTCCCAACGCAGAAGCATAGTAGAGCGCAGATTACTATCTGAATCTGTCTGAGCACTGTAAAGAGTCGAAACCTCATCCCCATAGACGGCTATTACAATCATAGCCAATATCCTATTTTCTTTTTTAGCAATCCCTAATCTTAAAATATCAGACTCCTTACCTAAATGCTCCCACATACCCATATGATACTTCTTAGATTTAACCTCAAATCCTTTCCTATCTCCACTAAACTTAAGATATGTATGAAAAAGGTCCCAATCCTTTCTATCTTTAGAAAACTGTATTTCAACTCCCTTCCTTCTCGCTCTTCTAATATATGTAGGATAGTTTTTGCTCATACCATGCTCTTTACACCAATCAAATAGGTCATCCTCATTCTCTCCTACCAAATCTATCATCCAGTTATGCTCAGATTGAACAAAATTCACACTATACTTAAAACCTAATTGGTCAGGAACTTTAGCTATCTCCGTACCTGCAATAAAAGCTGGATCTACTTTAATGCTTCCAACATCCTTTTTAGCCCAATACTCCTTTAAAGCGCCTAAAACTTGAGTGTACGTTTGGATATCATCTTCAGCTAATAATGGCCCTCTAGGACAGTAAACATACTTCTCAAATCGAGTTTTTTGAATAACACATAGAGAAAGACCAAGGAATTCATCATTAAGAAAAATCGCTAATCTCTCTACTTCTCTACCTAATGAATTTTGAAATTCTCCCCACTCCCAAGTTTGCAAAAAGGAATTTCTTTTACATTTACCTAAGTAAGAATTCCATTTGTCAATATTTTTAACTACAACAGTTTGCATATGGTATATAATAGTAGATTAGAAATGACATATCTAGTAATTACATCACAAATTGATATAACTGATGATAGCACAAAAGCCTTAATATCTACACTTTGGGATAGAGAAATTGATCAAAATTCTCTTTTAAACAACCCCGACTTTCATATGATTGATGGTAGAGAAGAGAATTCAATAGGTATTGAGCAGATAAAGGAGCTACAAGAGGAGATGAGATACAAACCTTTCCTAGAGAAATATCAGATAGCCTTAATACTTGATGCTAAGAAATTAACAACACAGGCTCAAAATGCATTCCTAAAAACCCTCGAAGATAGTTCTGACACCACTATATATATACTAATAACTGGCAACGAAAGAGATTTACTACCTACAATTGTATCCCGATCAAAGAAGCTTTACTCTAAAGCAAAAGTTAAGAATAAAACAAATAAATCTGATTTAGATATGTGCTTTGAAAACGATGATCTGGTATACTGTTTTTCAATCTTTGAGAAAATTGCTAAGGAGAAAATTCTCTCCTTACAATACCTTGATACATATCTTAATTCTTTACAAGAAGAGCTAAGAAATGGAATAAAGAAAGGCAGAGATATTGACCGTGTGACAGAAAAGATATCCTTAGTAAATATTACTAAGGGTCAGATAAATGCTAATGGGAATAGGCGTTTGTTACTTGAAAATTTGTATCTACAGATTCAAGATATTGCAGATTCCAACCCTTAACATCTGAGTCAATAACGAGTACAATATAGGGTATCTCAAGACTAGATAAATTGCAGAAAATTACTGGAATATGGCAAAAAATAGCGCTTATGGAGCATCTAATATCCAAGTTTTAGAAGGACTAGAGGCAGTAAGAAAAAGACCAGCAATGTATATCGGTTCTAC
>WOZL01000060.1 GCA_011620305.1 Candidatus Dojkabacteria bacterium
TCTGGTCTAATTGTGTAGTTTCTTTTAGGAAACATAAAGCTTGCAAAATGATATTCATCTACAAATCTGGTCAAATCTTCTTTATAAAGTCCCCATAATACTCCTGATATAGATTCCTCGGCTCTTTGCTTCATTTTCCTAATCTCTTCCGCATCTGTTTGAGATATCTCAGAGCTTGGTTTCCAGTTTTCAATAGGGGATAACACTTCTCTCTTAAAATTTGGGTTAAATTTCTCTTCATTAATACTTTCAACATCACATATGCCACTAAAATTCTTAGATCCTGCTATTTGTTTTACCACAGAACTAAATATCAGGTTTCTTTGCTCTTTAGCATTTTGAACTGACCAAAGAGATTGTGTATTAGGTTCTATTAGCGATTTTGCTTCATCTAACACATCTTTTTCACTATCAGAAGGGAAAGATCTTGTAGCAACAATAGCTTTAGCTAGAGAGTCTTCGCTTGCTGGTGTAGGAAAAACACTTTTATACGTTTCAATAGTTACTTGAGTATTTTCTTGTTCTGTCATTTGAAACTGATTCTTAACTTATATATCCCATCCTATCCCATAATCTCTACTACTGCAACATTTGGTATAATAGGTATATGCAAAATATTATTAAAACAAAACAATCAGTCCTATCTAGACTAAGTAAAAATGCCCGTATTGCACTACGCAACGCAGGAATAGTAGCAGAACACTTTGATTCTACAGAAATTACTCCCCAATACCTACTTGTAGGAATACTGTTAAATAGAGATTCCCTTGCAAGAAGAGCCATAGAGGAGATGAATATAGTGACAGATGAACTACTAAACGAAATCTTAGATGGAAGTAATATAGATATTACAGCCAATGGAGGGAAATCTAGGGAAATTGTACTAAGTAAAGGTACCCAAGAAGTTCTAAGAAGAGCATATGATTGGTCTGCCAAACTCTCTCACGTATATGTAGGTACAGAACATATAGTACTAGGAATTTTAACTACAGAAGGTAAACTAAAAGAAAAGCTCTCTAAACAAGGATTAGATAGTAAAAACTTTAGAAAGAAATTAGGAGAATTCGCAATATATCCAATAGGGATTCTATCTAAACCAGATATTGAGCAAAGAGGACCACAAGACGGGGAGAGTCTAATTGAAAATATCGGTATAGACCTTGTTGCACTAGCCTTAGATGGAAGATTAGACCCTGTCATAGGCAGAGAGGAAGAATTAGATAGCTTAATTAAGATATTAAGTAGAAGAAACAAGAACAACCCAATGATAATAGGGGAAGCAGGGGTAGGAAAAACTGTATTAGTAGAAGGGTTAGCGCAACGAATAGCAGACGGTAAAGTACCTCCATCCCTAAGAGATATGAGAATTGTACTCTTAGATGTTGCCTCCATAATGGCAGGAAGTCGAATGCGAGGAGATGTAGAAGAAAAAGTAATGAATATTGTAAGTGAAGTAGTAGAAGACAGTAATACAATACTCTTCATCGATGAAATACATAACATTCTCTCATCTGGAATACCAGGAAGCTCATCAGATATTGCCTCCATACTTAAACCTGCATTACTAAAAGATGATTTTAGATGTATAGGAGCAACAACAACAGAAGAGTACAGTATGTATATTGAGGAAGATAATGCTTTAGCTAGAAGGTTTCAACCAATTAAATTGGAAGAAGAGTCTGTGGAAGACACTCTAAAGATATTAGAAAATATTAGAGTCATACTAGAAGCACACCACAATATTAACATCAGTCAAGAAGCCATAGAGGCTGCAACTAAACTCTCAGATAGGTATGTTAGTAACAGATATTTGCCAGACAAAGCTATAGATCTACTAGATGAAGCATGTGCTAGCAAACGTATAGAGATAGAAGGCTCTTTCCAAGAACTAACAGACTTGATTAATCGTTTAAGAACAATAGAAAACGCTAAAACAAAAGAAATTACTAAAGGTAATATGGAAAAAGCAGAAAAATTAAATCAGGAAGAGAAAGAATTAGAAAAAAAGATAAAGAAATTAGAAAAACAGTGTGAAGAAAGTAAAAGAAAGAGAGATAACAGTGTAAGTGTAGATGACGTAAGGAGGGTTGTATCTCAATGGACTGGAATACCCCTAAATACACTTGGAAATAAAGAAAAACATGCCTTACTAAAACTAGATACCCAACTAAAAAAGGCAGTAATTGGACAGGAAGAGGCTGTAGAAGCTGTCTCCAATGCTATCAAACGTGCTAGGACGGGTATATCCGATGAAAACAGACCATGGGCATCCTTTTTGTTCCTAGGTCCTACAGGTGTAGGTAAAAGTGAATTAGCTAAAGCTCTAACGCAAGAACTTTTTGGAAACGAAGATAGATTGGTGCAGATAGATATGAGTGAGCTAATGGAGGGACATAGTGTATCAAAATTAATTGGATCTCCCCCAGGATATGTAGGATACAGGGAAGGAGGTAGATTAACAGAAGAAGTGAGAAGAAACCCTCACAGTGTAATACTTTTTGATGAGATTGAAAAAGCCCATGGAGATGTATTAAACTTGCTACTACAAATACTAGAAGATGGGCATTTAACTGATGGAAAGGGTAGAACTGTAAACTTTAAAAACAGTATCGTTATCCTTACTTCAAATATAGGGGCTGAG
>WOZL01000085.1:0-1410 GCA_011620305.1 Candidatus Dojkabacteria bacterium
TAATTCCTGGTGCATATCCATATGAGAATTTTGTAGAATTACTTGATGGCTTTTTGGCAGAGTAAATTCTTTGATATACAATATATAGTATGAAAGAGTATTTAGAAGAACTTGTTGAGCAGGGTAAAATCTCAG
The DNA here is from genome assembly GCA_011620305.1 of Candidatus Dojkabacteria bacterium. GTDB lineage: Bacteria > Patescibacteriota > Dojkabacteria > SC72 > SC72 > WOZL01. The sequence goes on from WOZL01000085.1 coordinate 136, forward strand.
TAGTTGATTCTGATTTTGCTAAGGATATGATTAGAGAGGCATACATATATGCCTATGAGAACTCTACTGATGAGAGTACTAAAACTGGTGCTGTAATAGTACGTGATGGAAATATCATTTCCAGAGGTACTAATATGTTTGCTAAGAATGTAAAGATTACAGAGAAGAGAAATACCTCTATTTCTAAGAGAGTTTATCAAGATCATTCGGAGAGAAACGCTATATATGAAGCAGCTAGGTTAGGTATACCGTTAGATGATACAGAGATGTACTCTACATGGATACCTTGTCCTGCTTGCACAAACGCTATTATTAACTCAAGTATTAATGAGCTTATATTCCACTATGATATGGCTATTAAGACCTTAGATGATTGGTCAGAAGACCTTAAAGAATCTATCTCTATGCTTTTGGAAGCCGGTGTTAAAGTCGGTATGTACAAAGGCAAGATAGGGGGTTGTAAGGCTCTATTCAAGGGAGAGGTATGGGAGCCTTAGCTCCCATATCTTTTCTATTTCTTTTCTTTCTTTTTTGATTTACTCTTACTCTCTTTTTTAGTTTCCTTTGAAGATTTGTATGCATCATATTTCATCCTTACGACTGCTCCTATAGCGGTCATGTTTAGAATGGCTATATACAATCCTCTAACGATTGGTATGAAGTTAATAACGGTAGTTATACCTCTACCTACTAGTAGTGATAGGAGTCTCTTAGGATCTTCCTTATCAGTTTTAGATAGTATTTTGTAACCTATTGCACTCTCTACCCATAGGCTACCAAAGATTGAGAGAAAGAGGAGGGTACCAATGATTAATATTGCTAATGGTGTACCTATACCAGAGAAGAGGAGTATGAATAGGGGCATTGGGATTAGTGCTACAATTCCTAGTCCTACTAGGAGGCTGTTGAGGAATTCTTGTGTAGAACCTATTACTTTCTTTTCAATCTTTAATGTTTTAACAGGTGCTAGATATATTAGAACTATACCTACTATATACATAGCTACGAAGCTTACTAGTGTAATTAGTACATTTATTCCCATAAAGGTGTTTCTAAGATTTCTACCGAAATTGTAGTTGTACCTGTTTACACTAAATCCATTTGATAGAGCTTCTGTTACTTCTCCAACCTCAATATTTTCATATATCTCACCTTCTACTAGTTCTTGGTTTATATTCGTATCATCTGCAAATACCATAGCTTCTCCTTTAACAGTGCCTGATATAGTGGATGTGTTAGCAAATATTCTTACATCTTCAGTTACTCTTCCCGTTA
>WOZL01000085.1:1510-2594 GCA_011620305.1 Candidatus Dojkabacteria bacterium
TCACTGTCTATTACTCCTGAGATGTCTACTACATTTGATTTGATGTATAGGTTTTCTTCTACTATTTCTGTTTGTTCTAGGGTGTATGTGTCTTCGTTAATAAATTGGGCTGCTTTAGTTGGTGTTACAAATCCTAGTAGGAGTAATATTGAGAGTATTGGTAGTACTCCTAATATTTTTAATTTTTGTTTAAACATATATGCTTAATATATTAAGTTATATATTAATATATTAGCAGAAAGAGGGTGGTTTGGAAAATTAAGGGTATTCTGTTCTAATTACATATACCTTGGTATTAGAACTCTCGTGATATGATCTTAAGATTAGTTCACCTAGTAGACCAAATGATATGAACTGAGTACCCATGATTAGGCAGATAAAGGCAGATATTAAGAGAGGGTTTGAATCTAAATCAACACCATTAACAAATTTTTCGTATAAAGCCCAAATAAATGCTAAGGCACCAGCAAAGTAGGTAAATAGAGCAAGAGGTCCCATGAACTGGATAGGAGTTTTTCTTTTCATACTTAGAAATTTAATGTTCACAATATCAAAGACAACAGTAAATGTTCTTCTTAAACCATATTTACTTTTACCTTTTTCTCTTTTTTTATGTTTTACAGGTAGTTCACCAATTCTTGCCCCATACATACCAATCATGTATGACATGAATCTGTGTAATTCACCGTATAGTTTTATCTCTTTCATAATCTTGGCTTTTGCAACCTTAACCATACATCCAGTATCATGTATACCTAAATCACCAAAAGCAATCTTCATCATTTTATTGGCAACTAATGATGGGATTCTTCTTAAGAAGTTACCGTTCCATCTATTCTTTCTCCAACCAATTACAGCATCCAAATCTTCTTTTTCTAGTTTCTTAAGCATAGCTAGAAAGTCTTTAGGATCATTCTGATTGTCGCCATCTATGGTGGCTATATATTCTCCTGTAGCTTTTTCAATACCAGCCATTAGAGCTGCACTCTGGCCACTTCTTTTCATTAGTGTAAGACCTTTTACTCTATTATCCTCAGATGTAATTCTTTTTAAGATCTCAGGTGTGGAATCATTAGATCCATCA
>WOZL01000040.1 GCA_011620305.1 Candidatus Dojkabacteria bacterium
TTTAAAGCTACAGATGTACAGGCAGATGAACCTAATAATATTCCTAATGTAAACGAAATACTATTTAATCTTGATAGTCAAGAAATTAAAGATGTCTATAATCTAAAACTTGTAACTGTAGTTATTAATGGAAAATCTCAACGTGTTCTTACAAACAAGTCTGATATATACAAGCTTCTTGATGATCTTGGAATTGTTGTTGATAGTAATAAGAAAATCCTTTCAACATCAGATACCCTTTATACTGGTACAGTAGTCAGAGTGATTACAATTGGTACAGTTGTTGAGACATTAAATATTGATATTCCTTTTAGAGAAGAGAGTATCAATACTAAAGAAATTCCTTTTGGTGAAAAATCAACAGTACAGGAAGGTGTGTTAGGAGTACGAACTAAGGAAATTAAGAAGATTTATGAAGATGGTAAATTAGTTTCAGAAAGGGTTCTCTCTGAAAGGGTTACCAAAGAGCCCATTAATCAAGTTGTAAAGGTAGGTATTCTAAGATATTCCCCTGATGATTTAGATGTAAAGTATGGGTATAACTGTGAACATTGGTACAATGTGGTAGATGAGGGTAATTACACTGATCAAGAGAAACAGTGGCTTAAGTTTGTTATGTATTGTGAATCTGGTTGTAATGCTGAGAGTAACAAGCACTCTGTTTATAAAGGTCTATTTCAATGGAACCCAAAATATTGGGACATATACTATTACAAAGATAATATTTTTGATGGATATGCACAGATTAGAAATACAGTTAATAAAATTCGACAAGGGGTAAATTTAAACTCCTACTGGCCTAGTTGTCATAGTAGGTACGTATCTAAATATGGAGAATTCACACGATAGTTAAAGTTGCCAGCTAAAGTACTCACATATATCTTGAGGTATCTCTCCTAGAAATCTTGATGGAATTTGATTGCTGTACCCTTCTCTAGTTTGTCTTCTTTCTGCAAAGGTTAAATAAAGCTTTTCTCTAGCTCTAGTTATACCTACATAGCAGAGCCTTCGCTCTTCTTCTAACTCCTCTTCATCTGTAAACGATCTAGAGTGTGGCAGTAATCCTTCTTCCATACCAACCATAAAAACATAATCAAACTCTAAACCTTTTGAAGAGTGTAGTGTCATTAGATTTACATGCATACCACTTCCGTCTTTATTTTTATCCTGCTCCTGTTCTATTAAAGCAATTTCTTGTAAAAACATCTCTAATGATTTTGTACCGTATTTAGTAACATAACTACTTGCTACATTCTTTAACTCTTCTATATTTTCTTTTTTGTACTGTGCCTGTTCCGAACCATCATCAATATATTCAACGTATCTAGTTTGAGATAGCACTGTTTCCAAGGCTTCGAGAGCATCTGTACCTTTGGAATCAACATATATTCTACCGAAGGTAATATATGCACTTTTATACTTATTCATATCTTCTAAGTATGCTTTGACTCGAGTAATAAGTTTTTTGTTAAATTCCACCTTATCAATATACTCTGGATTGGTAGCTAGAAAAGTTGATAGAAGTAATTCTCCCAAACTACACTTTATCTCTCGAGCGATTTTATGTAGTTGAGCTGTACTTTTAGGTCCAATTTTTCTACTTGGGACATTAAGAACCCTACTTAGGCTTAATTCGTCTTTAAGATTTACCACATATCTAAGATAGCTAAGTAGATCTTTGATTTCCTGACGATCATAGAACCTAAATCCACCTACCAATTTATACGGTAATCCATTTCTTAAGAGTTCTTCCTCTATGACCCTAGATTGGTAGTTAGTTCTGTATAGTACAGCTATATCAGAAAGTTTTACATCCTTACGTTGGAGTTCTGCAATTTCATCTACTATGTATTCCGCTTCCTCTTCTTGATCTCTAGCCTGATATATTGTTATTTCATCTCCTCTACCTTTTGCTGTCCATAGTTCCTTATTAACTCTTGCGTTATTTTGCTCTATCACTGATACCGCCGCTTCTATTACATTTTTAGTAGATCGATAATTTTGTTCTAATTTTACTACTTCTACATCTCCAAAATCTTTTTCAAACGATTGAATGTTTTTAATATCTGCTCCTCTCCATGCATATATTCCTTGATCATCATCTCCTACTACACATATGTTTCTATATTTCTCAGAAAGAAGTTTAACAAATTTATACTGTACAGCATTAGTATCTTGGTATTCATCTATCATAATATATCTGTATTTTTCCTGATATCTCTCTAATACATCCTTATTATCTATCAACATCCGTACTGTTAGATAGAGGAGATCTCCAAAATCCACACTGTTTTGTGCACGTAGTTGTTTTTGATACTCTGGATATATTTGAGCTACAATGTCTTCTATAAATCCTCCATAATGTCTGGAAAAATTCTCTGGTGATATGAGTTCATTTTTTGCGCTTGAAATGAAGTTTGATATTGACTTTGGTTTAATTTGTTTAACATCCATATTCCTTTCTTTTAGTAAATCTTTTATAAGGTTCTCAGAGTCATTACTATCATATATTGAGAAGTTTGATGTCATACCTATTTTGGGTGCATTTTGTCTAAGCATCATTGCTCCTATTGAGTGGAAGGTCCCTATCGTAC
>WOZL01000054.1 GCA_011620305.1 Candidatus Dojkabacteria bacterium
AAATGGAAGAAAATAATGCTCAGGGTATAAACATTCTAAATGCCAACAAAGAAGCTGCAGAACAGTCTGTATTCCATTTACATTTCCATATAATTCCAAGATACTTCAATGACAATTTAGATTTATGGATTAGGAAGCAACTATAGCTTCTGTTCTAGACATATATGTTCCGCCAGCTTATAGTTATTCTATTATACCTGTGCACTATGTTTAAAGAGCCATTTAAGGCTTGTTTTATTTACCCCTAAAAATGAGAGTGTTCAAAAGTAAAGCCTAGTGGATGAAAATATCCTAAAAACGAGTATCTTTTTAATAGCCCTTGGTTTGAAGTTCTAATACAATTCTCTATTAATAAAACGAATTAATGCGACAATACAAGTCTCTTCTAAAAATTGCTCTCTTGTAATATACCCCTTAGTTAAAGTCCCAACAAGGCCTATACCATCACCAGTATTGTTTTTATTAAAGAAACTATCATTGCTTTGTCCAATACTTAATCCTCTTGAGATATCTTTGGCCATTTTAGTAGGAACGGGGAAAGATAATCCCCTCCCTTTACCTATTTCTCCATCTGTATTTAACACATAAACCCATTCAACTAATAATAAGTCTTCCTTTACGAATTCAACGCCTCCCTCAACACCCACCCAATAATTTGCTTTTGGAAAAGCTTTCTTGCAAGCTTTTATTCTGTTCATAGCTCCTTTTTTAGTTTCCTTTTCTGTAAGAGGTTGTCTAGACACACCAGAGTCAACAGATAAAGATTCAAATACAAACTCTTCTTTGGGAAATACAGTATTAAAGGCTTTCTTAACAGCAGATACTTTTGCAGGATTTTGAGATCCAATAACAACAATTTTTTTCATCCTGAGCCATTATATCAAAAGTAAGACACTTTCTCCCCTTTTTATACTATCTTACTTATCTCATTTTAGGTTCCAAACGTGTATGGCCTACCAAAATCCTCGGTTGAGAAAAAGAACCCTTATTTATTAAAAACTTTCGATATTAATTCTTCCTCCTTAGCTATTTAAATAATTATATATTTAATGTACAATTACAATTACTATGGAAAACAAAGAAAAGGAAAATAAAGATCTTAAAAAATACCTTCTTCTCTTACTATTACTCCTACTCTTTGGATATGGTATATATGCCATATTTATTAAAGAAGATACTTCCGAAGTAGTAGATTCTCAAAATAATCAAACAACTGAGACTGAAGATAACCAAGATGGTACATTAACCCCTGAAGAAGTAATTGAACAACTAGAAGGAGAATCAACATTAGAGGGAGATATTGTAATGAGTATAGTAAGTCCTGAAGAGAAGACTTTTATACCAGGGCAAGCAAGATTATGGAAAGCTGAACTTCAAGGAATAGAGAACGATGTCTCCTTTGGTGTTAATTGTCACTGGGAATTTTATATAAATGAGAATAATGAAGAAGTTTTGTATAAAGAGATGGAGAATAGATCTAGTCTAACTAAAGAGAATCCAGAAATTTGTGGTTTTACTTCAACCTTTATAGACAGAGTTGGTAAACTAAGAGTTGTATTAGAAGCAGAAGTTGTTAAGAGTGGAAGTGAGGTAGTAGATACATTTACAGCAGAGAGAGAATATACTGTACTGTAGATTACCAAACAAATAGTATTAACAGTATTAAAACCCTTAAACCATTTACCAGTAGTTTGCAACACCTAAATAAACCTGCAATAATAAAAATATATGAGTAAATTGATTGTACCTCCAAATAAAGAAGATCACATACAAGGCGACATTGAGAATATTACACTCGTTGAGTATGGTGATTTTGAGTGCCCTCATTGTGGAAAAGCACATCCCATTGTAAAAAAGATTCAAGAAATTGAAGGAGACTCCTTAGGCTTCATATTTCGTAACTTCCCATTATCAGCAGTACATCCTCATGCACTTCATGCTGCTTATGCTGCAGAATCTGCTGGCAAGCAAGATAAATATTGGGAAATGCATGACCTCCTTTTAGAGAATCAAGATACTTTAGAAGATGAAAATTTAAAAGCTTATGCTGAGAAATTAAAACTAGATATTCCACAATTTCTTAAGGATATGGTATCCGAAGAAATTGCCAAGAAGATAGAAGACGATATTTCAACTGGAGCAAAAAGTGGAGTTAATGGTACTCCTACTTTCTTTATAAACAACATACGATTTGACGGTCCTACCCAATTAGAACCTTTGATTAAAGCTATAAATTTAGCTAAAAAGGAAAATGCCAAAAAAAGTTAATAAAGAGTTGTTACCCAAAGGAACAAAAGCTCCTGACTTTAGTCTAAAAGATACTCCTGACCAAGAGGTATCTTTAAAAGATTTTCTAGGAAATCCTGTTATCTTAGCCTTTTATCCTGCAGACTTTAGTCCCGTATGTGGTAGCGAATTAACACTTTTTAATGAGCTATTACCTGAGTTTAAGAAATACAATGCTCAGTTACTAGGGATATCTGTTGATAATATATGGAGTCATCTAGCTTTTGCAAAAGAAAGAAATCTGCACTTCCCACTTCTTTCAGACTTTAATCCTAAAGGAAAAGTCTCAAAGTTATACAATGCAT
>WOZL01000005.1 GCA_011620305.1 Candidatus Dojkabacteria bacterium
ATTTCTTGTATAGGAAAAAATTACTGTAGATATTGTACCACACGATAGCCCACTTCTATACCATTCTCTTCACAAAAGCCCGAATTAACTTCTAATACATACTGAAAAGGCTCTGAAGAAGAAATGGATGGACAGTAGCTATCTTCACACGGTTGTTGGTTATCCTTAATGTCAACTATAAAATTACCCCTATCAATAAATATAATATCTAAAGGAATTAACATATCTTTCATCCAAAAAGGGTTGTTTACTTCATTCTCATATAGAAACAGCATACCCTCATAATCACCCAGATACTTACGACCTGAAAGCCCCCTACTTCTCTCTATATCTGTATCCGCTATATCTACTTCAACCCTTACAGAAAGTCCATTAGGTATATTAATCTCCACATACTCTTCATCAGTACTCTGCTCTTCACCCTCAGTATTTACCTCTCTTCCCTCACTATTACCTTTATCTAGCACCTCATCAACTATCTCATCTTTCCAACTAACATCAAATATATCAAAACGATCTTGAACAAACATAAAGATGCCCACTATCATCACGATATATAGTATTAATTTCAAATGATTATTCATTTCTCTATGATATACTCTATTGTATGAAAAATAAAGTATATGTAGGCTTTTCTGGTGGAGTTGACAGCACTGTATCAGCCTACCTTCTAAAAAAGAAATATGATGTAACTGCAGTAATGTTTAGAAATATTTCAGAACCTAGTTGCAGCCAACCAATTGAGGAGAATGCAAAAAAGGTTGCTGAGTATCTAGATATACCATTTAAGGTAATAGACTTTACAAATGAGTTTAAACAAATGGTGATAAACCCATTTGTTGAGTCTTACAAGAAAGGAGAAACACCTAACCCCTGTGTAACATGTAATATACAGTTTAAGTTTGGCAAATTTGCTAATTGGTGCTTTGAGAATGGTGCAGATCTAATTGCTACTGGACATTACTGCAGAACAAAGAATGGTCATCTATATAGAGGTAAAGATAGTAAGAAAGATCAATCATACTTTCTTAATGGAGTATCTAGTGAAATATTAAAGAAAACTCTCTTCCCTGTAGGTCATTTAACTAAGAAAAAGGTAAGGGAGATAGCTAGTAAAAAAGGACTTCCAAACAAAAGCAGAAGAGAAAGCCAAGAAGTCTGCTTTATTGACTCCAGCTTAAATGAATATCTCAATAAACACATTGAGAAAAAAGAGGGAGATATTGTAGATATTGATAGTAATGAAGTTTTGGGTAAGCACGATGGGATACACTCACTTACCTTAGGTCAAAGAAGAGGTATAGAGATTGGAGGAAGTGACAAACCTTACTATGTTGCTAAGAAAGATATCGATGGAAACATCATCTATGTTGCTAAAGGGAAGTACAACAAAGCTCTCTGGAAAGAAAATTTTGTGTTAGAAAACTTCAACCTAATACATGAGAAAAATAGAGGAATTAATAAAGGACTTACTGGAATGGTTAGATATAGGAGTAAAGAAATTGAGTGTAAATATGATTGGGATACTCAAATTGTTAAATTTGAAGAGAAAGTATGGACACCCTCTGTAGGTCAAAGCTTAGTTCTCTACAAAAGTACAGAGTGTATTGGAGGTGGTGTAATTAAAGAAATTCGACAGTAAAAGGAATATATGTTAAAATCGCTTTGCCCTAAAATTAATAATCCTCCCTATGCAGGACTTTAAACAGTATTTAGACCCTCTTTACAAGGAAATTGATAGTATAGAGGATTTTTCAAATGTTAAGTATAAGGACGAGACAGAAAAGGAAGAGTACCCCCACTTAGATAAAGTTACGAAGATAAACACCAAAAGTGTTAAAATTCTGCTTCCTAGATTAGAAAAACTTTCACAAGAGCTAGAGGATCAGATTAGGATAATTGAGCAAGAGGTCGGAGATGATGCTAAAGATGCAAGAAGTATATACAACAAGATAATGAAAGATATTCAATCTACAGTAGATAGGATTAATCTTGATTTAATTAAAGTAGATTCCCCATATTTCGGTAAAATAGTTTTTCAACCATATGATAGAAGAGATAATAAAGATTTAAGTATATATATTGGGAAATTTGCAATAGCAACTAAAGACAACCCTATCCCTCTTGTAACAGACTGGAGAGCACCTATTGCTAATCTTTACTACCAAAATAGTGGTCCTACGAAGAATGTTTCTTTTGAAGCACCAATTGGTAAAAGAAAAGGTGATTTAAAACAGAAAAGACAGTTCCAGATATCTAGAGCTAGAATACAGAATATATATGATGCTAAAACAGGTAATGTTGCTGCTGACGAATTCTTACTAAGCCAACTTAAAGGAAGATTGGGTAAAAAACTTACAGATATTGTAGCTACAATACAGACCCAACAGAATGAAATCATTAGAGAAGAAATTAACAAACCAGTAGTAATTCAAGGAGTTGCTGGAAGTGGTAAAACTACAATACTTCTACATAGGCTTGCATATCTCTTTTTTAACTATAAAGAAACGATTAAACCAGAGCGCTCTTTAATTGTAGCCCCAAATCGTATGTTTCTAGACTACATCTCAGATGTATTACCCAGTCTTGG
>WOZL01000043.1 GCA_011620305.1 Candidatus Dojkabacteria bacterium
TTTTGATATGTACTTCTTTTAGTTAAGTGCATAGCTTTTTCATGGGAGAGTACTGCTGTGAAGTGTAATTTACCATCTGAGAATGTTCCAGCTCCTCCTATACCTGACATTACATCTTTAGGGGATCTTTTTTCTACCCTGTCTCCCATATCTATGAGAGCTATTTTAAGTTTGGGAGATTTTGTAATTAGTTCGTAGGATGCGAACATTCCTGCAGGACCGGCACCAACTATGATTACATCGTATTTAGTCACTTGGTTGGATAGTTATATTACATATCATTATTCCAGAACTTTATATTCTTGGCAAGAGGGAAGAGTGTTTAAAGTCTCTAAGGGATGACAGGGGTTATAGCCCTATAGTATAATATGGTCTTCTTTGTTGGATCTTTAAAAACATCGCAACATAATATTCCAGAGGAGGAATAATGGTCGCAGGAGCTCGACAACTTCGAGAAATACCCTTTTCAAAAGATAAGCCGAAGGATTTAGAGTTAGATCTCTCTCCCAATTCTTTAATTGTTGATTTATTTGGTAAGGAGATTTTAAACAATCCTTTTCGACTTCAACTCATTAAACGAGCGCTTATTGATTTGTATATACTAGATCTACAAATCGATAAAGATCCAGATCTTAAATGGGATGAAGATTTTAAAAAGAAATTCAAAAAAGCCGAAAGATTTCTTTTGATTCTTCTCCATGATAGGGGGATAGGGGGGATAAGCTATTACTTTGAAATTGAGATTATTTTTGATCCTCGGAAGAGAATCTACCATTTGGTCAAACCAATCTTTTATTTCAAATAAGAATTAGTTACCAACAAAGAAGACCACAATCTATAGTCCTGTATAAGCATCATTGCTTAAAAACACCCCATACAGGACTATAGAAAAAAACAGAAACAAGTACTATTACACTAGGCATATGATAGTAGGTAATTACAAAAATTTGTAAATTAATATTTGACACACTCTAAAATTTCCTGTAATTTATATTCTTAGGAAATGAACATCCTAAGATACAAAAAATGGGGGAAACCCAAAAATATTAATTATTGTAAAAGACCTTAAAGGTCTTTTTTTTTGAACTTATGAAAAACAAAATTAAAAAAATAGTAATTGGAATAGTTATAACAATAATCATTATCCTAATCTGGCAGCTTGTTACTACACACTTTGAAATACCGAAAAGAATCATGCCAAAACCAACAGACCTATGGGACTTTATCCAAAAAGAATTCTTAACTACACACTCCAGTAGATATACAACAGTGCTAGGAAAAGCATTACAAAGTCTAAAAGATGCACTACTAGGATTTGTAATCTCTCTCGTTTTAGGAACTGCAATTGGAATAGTACTAGCCCAAAGTAAAACAGTATATTCGATATTCTTTCCGATAATATTTTTAACACAATTAATACCAGTACCTGCATTAGCCCCAATATTAGCTGCACTACTAGGATACGGTTACAGTACTAAAATGGTACTAATTGTCCTATTCACAATATTTCCCGTAGCTATTGCAGTACGTACAAGCATCCTAAATATCCCTGAAAACTACACTCAACTACTCAGTACATATACAGAGAAGAAAATAGTGCTCTTTAAACACCTAATACTACCCTCATTAGTCCCACCACTACTATCAACTATGAAAATACTCTCTACTGCAAGTATAGTAGCTACGATAATTACAGAATTACCACTATCAGTTAGAAACGGTATAGGTAAAGATATATACAACTCCTTTAACAATCAGATGATACCTAGAGTATGGGTTAGTGTCATAATCATCTCTATACTCTCCTTACTCTTCTTTACAGCCTTAGATCATTTAGAAAAATATATTAATCAAAAATATAGATATGGACAGTATTAAAGGTGTATTGGTTAAAAATTTAAATGCTAAGTTTGAAGATACAGATAAACACTTACATGTTCTTAAAAATATTAGCTTTAAAGTAAAGAACGGTTCGTTTACATCAATAATTGGACCATCTGGATGTGGAAAATCAACACTGTTTAGTTTAATAAGTGGATTGCCAACTAAAGACACCTGTAAAACTACAGGAAAGATCAGAATATATGGTAAGAAACCAGAAACTGCTAGGAAGAATAGGGAGATAGGTTTAATTTTACAGAAACCTACATTACTAGAGTGGAGAAGTGTAAAGGATAATATAAAGTTACCATTGGAAATAATGGGATACAGTAAAGAGAAACAGAATGAGAAAGTAAAAGAGCTTCTCAAACTACTAGAGCTAGAAGGTTTTGAGAAATACAGACCAAGTCAATTATCTGGAGGTATGCAACAGAAAGTTTCTGTAGGTAGGGCATTAGCATACAATCCTGATCTTCTACTAATGGACGAACCTTTTGGAGCATTAGATGAGATAAATAGAAGAAGGATGAATGAGGAGATAATAGATATATGGCAGAAAACTAAGAAGACAATCCTATTTATAACCCACAGCATAGAAGAAGCTGTATATCTATCTCAAAAAGTAATCATATTAACTAGCAAACCCTCTACTGTACATAAGATTATTGATATTGATCTACCGTATCCAAGAGAGAAAGAAGAAG
>WOZL01000075.1 GCA_011620305.1 Candidatus Dojkabacteria bacterium
CCATCCGTATAAGCATTTATTGACAGTAATTAATACTATATTTACCCAATATTGAACTATAGGTGCCTAGTTATCGAATCTCACTCTTTCTTCCTATCTTGTGATATATTATTAAAGGAAGCTTTTAGATAATCTCAATGAAAAGAATAGTGAATAAAAGTTTGGTGAAAAGGAAAAAATTAGACCCCATACATGTTTTTCTGCAATTTCTAATGATGTTTCTAACTCTTTGTTTTCTAATAGGGGCATCCTATTTTATTCAAGATATTATCTGGTTTGATAAAGTTGAAACTGTAATTCCTCTTTTATCTGGAGCTTTTTCCATAATAATTGCAAACCTTTTCTTTTACAGAAGTTCTTTAAAAGGGAAGGAAAGAAGAGGTTTTTTCTTCTTCGGAATATTTTTCTTTATTTTAGGAATATTAACAGTTGTTGGTACAACTCTAGGAGTATTAACTGTTGCCAATAGAGTTCTTATTGATTTTCCTTTAATCTTTATTCTTTTAGCACTATTTATTTACCTTTTTGTAAAAAAGGATTGGAAATATGACAATTTAACCTTTTGGGAGATATTTTCGATATCCCTTTTTATTTTTGCAAAACTCTTTCTTGTAAGCTCTTTTCTCTTTGTAGAGGTAAAGCTAATAGAGTTCTCTTATCTTGTTGAACTCTTTGGTTATATAGCAATTCTAATAGGGGCAATAAATGAAGTTTACGAGGCTTTAGGAGGAGTTAGAGGTGCAAAAAGAGGTAAAAAGAAGTAGTATATATACATGTTAATGCCGAAATTGAAAAAGTACCAGAAGAAGTTTTCACATTCATATGCCTTTGGAATATATCCTACCTTAGATCTTCTTAAAAATAGAAGGGAGAGTGTTTTAAAGGTTCTTTTGCAAGAGGATAGTGTGGAGAGTAAGGGAGTTAAGGAAATAGTGGAGATATGTAAGAAAGAGGGGATACATTACGAAATTAATGACAGACTAATAGAAAAGCTAGCAATTAAAGAGAATACATATACAGTAGGGATTTTTAATAAATATACTTTAGAATTAGAAAAAGATAAGAACCACATTGTTCTTGTTGAACCTAGGAATATGGGGAATGTTGGAACAATAATTCGGACAATGTTGGGATTTGGGTATAAGAATTTAGCCTTAATAGAACCAGCGATAGATGTTTTTGATCCTAAGGTTGTAAGGTCTACGATGGGGGCATTGTTTAGGATTAACTTTGAATATTTTCAAAACTGGGAAGAATATGTTGAGAAATACCCCAAAAGGAATAGTTATCCATTTTTGCTTGAAGGAGCTAAGGAAATAAGGGAAACAGAATTTAAAGAACCAACGTCTTTAGTGTTCGGGAATGAGGGAAAGGGTTTACCAGAAAAATTTAAAGATATCGGACAGAGTGTTTATATTCAACATGGAAAAGATATTGACTCTCTAAATCTTTCTATAGCTGCAAGTATAGGGATGTGGGAGAGTATACGGAATGCAAAGGCAAAAGGTTAGTAATTTTAAGCCACTAAACTAAAATATTTTGAGAATATCCCAATTTTGTGTTATATTTGTATATTAATATATACAAATTGCATACAAATGGTTAAAAACAAGGATTATAAAAAAAGTGTTACAAGACAATTAACTTTTCCTAAAAAGTTAATGGATACTGTTGAATCTAGGGCTAAAGATTTTGGTTACTCTTTCCCCCAATATGTTAGATATGTTTTAACAAAAGAAGTAGAGGGTCAGATTAAAAATGAGGAGGAAATTGTTTTAAGTGAAGATTTTGTAGAGGGAATAAAGGAAAGTATTAAAGAGGTTGATGAAGGTAAAGCTGTAACCTTAAGGACAAAAAAAGAGGTAAGGGATTACTTTACAGCCCTTATGGATGAGTAAAACGACATACACATTAAAGTCAGTATCGAGATTCGAGAGGGATTTTAAGAGAATTTCAAAGAGGAATAAACGGGCAGCAAAAAGAATTGTTAAGGGGATAGAGGAATTAAGAGAGAATCCTTTTAGTTCTGGATTAGAAACTCATTCAGTTAAGATTTCTTCTTTGGGAAAGGTGTATAGTTCAAGAGTAACAGGGGATCTTAGAATAATTTGGTTTTTTAAAAGTAAGGGTGTTATTGTTTTATATAGGATAGGGGGACATTCTGGGAGTTCAAAAGTATATAGATAAATGGTATAATACCTATGTTCTTTATCAATATGGGGACGTAAGGCTTTCGACAGAAGATTGCGTTTAGTTATCACAAACCGGTCGTTGATTCGTTATTCAACACACAGCTTAAGTGTAGAAAATAAGGTTGTCGCCTTTGTAAATGATTTTAGTGCTAAGTTAAGAGCAGCTTTTGCAGCTCCTGCTTATGCCTATAACTTTGCATAAGGTCTAGCTGATTATTTTAGCTAGTGTCTATTATTCCTTTCCCTGGTAGGGGATTATAGATAGTCGTTATCAGGGTACGGTTAGTTATTTGGTCGGTAGGGTAACTTTCTTAGATTTATAACCGAGGGGATATTTCTTTTTGTTAACCTTTTTAGAAATATCTTACTATACAAGGTTAACTATG
>WOZL01000078.1 GCA_011620305.1 Candidatus Dojkabacteria bacterium
CCTTCATTATATTCTTTGGCTTTCTCTGACCAAGAATTGTAGGCAAATATAATCCTCATCAAAAACCTTAAATTATTTTAATTGCTTCTTTATTTTAAACCTCAAGATTATAATCGCTTTAGAGATATTACTATGTTGGCACTGTGAGTAAAATTCCCACAGATTTTTAAAAATAAGCTTTTGCTATCTATTTCTTCTAGCTCCTCCGTATATATATGATACTTTCTTTCTTTAAGTAAAGTAAAAAAATCCCAGGCTGTATAGCCTGCTTCTACATAATTTTCATGATTAACTTCAAGCAATATTATTGGTTTTAATTTCTCTAGAGAATCCCACGCCCCTTCTAAAAATAAGGGCTCATGACCATCTATATCTATTTTGACAAAATCTATTTTTTTTATGTTTTGTTCTGATACAAAAGTTTTAAGTTTAATTCTTTCTTTTTTTATAGCTGAGGAGTCACCAACCCAATGGAGGGTAGCAGAACAATCTCCTATGAAAATGTCCTTTCTTCCTTCTTTATTGGACAATCCATAATTATAAACTTCTGCGTTATTTATATTGTTTACTTTCAAGTTTGTTTCTAAAATCTCTCTATAATGATGCGTCGGCTCAAATATTATGACCTTACCATTTTCTCCAACTAATCTTGAGGATATCACGGAATAATAACCTATGTTGGCACCGACATCGATGACAGTATCCCCCTCTTTAATTACTTTCTTAAACAACTCTGTGCTTTTTCTCTCGAAGGAACCAGTTTTTATTATACACTTATCAAGGTATTTAACTGGGTCCAGCCAGAACAAATCCCCATGTACCGTTTTATATAAATTCCTAGGCATACCTTTCTCAATTAATTTGGATTTCGATAGATACTCGAAACGTATTTTTTTTAATAGATCCATACAAACAGCACTCTTCCTAAAATATTAAATTACAACCCCCTCCCCACCATCTCCTTAAACTTCTCATTCCTTCTCTCTAATTCATCATATGTACCTTTATCTATAATCCTACCCTTATCAATTAAATATATCCTATCACAATTCTTAACAGTAGTAAGCCTATGAGCTATTACTATCATTGTCTTTAACTTAGACACACTCTCTATAGCTTTTAACACCCCCTTTTCTGTTACATTATCTAATGAACTAGTAGCCTCATCAAAAACTAACACCTCTGGATTATGATACAAAGCTCTAGCTATACCTATTCTCTGCCTCTGACCACCACTTAATCTTACCCCTCTTTCTCCAATAACTGTATCATAACCATCTGGTAATTCATCTTCAATAAACTCACTAATATTTGCCATCTTAGCTACTTTTTTTACTTGTTCCATATCTATTTCCTCGTCGTTATATCCAAATGCGATATTTTTAGTAATACTATCATCACAAAGAAAAATATCTTGTGGTACATAACCTAAATTAGCTTGCCAATTTCTTACATTATCCTCTGTTATTTTATTACCATCTACATAGATATTACCCTCTGTGGGAGTTAACAAACCCAATATTATATCTACTAAGGTAGTCTTACCACTCCCGGTAGTACCAACTATTCCAACTGACATCTCCTTTTTAATCTTCATATCTATATCTTCTAACACCATATTTCTATTCCCATCGTAAGAAAATGACACATCCTTTAATTCAATGCCTTTTTTAAATTTTATCTGTTTCGCAGAACCTTCTTTTAAATCTATTTCCACTCTTCCCAAACCGCCCTCAGTCATATCATAGTGTATTTTGTTTAAAACAGGTCTGTTAAATCTAAACTGAGTAAAAGAATCATAAATACTCTGAAGGGCAGGCATTAATCTGTATCCAGCAAAAGCAAAAAGGCCAATTAGAGGAATTAACTCATTCGTCATTTGATCTGTGTATATGAAGTAAAGAACCAAACCTAGTACTCCTCCAAAAGCAACTATTTCCATAATATATCTAGGTGTTTTACCAATTACCTGATACCATGATTGTAAATTAAAAAATTCTTTAGAGTGTTTAGAGTAATCCTTTAGAAAATACTCTTCCTTTCCTAAAACCTTAGTAAATTTTATACCTCCTAGAGCTTCTCCCACACTTTTGTATCTTGCCTTATTTTTTTCTATTCTTTCTTTGCCTGCCCTCTTAAGCCTCTTAGAAAAGATTAGATATATAAATATATATATAGCACCCAGAACAACCAATGTTATTAATGTCATTGAGGGGTTAACAATAATTAACATAAGGAAGAGAACAGTAGCTATTACAGAACCTTCTACTATATTTAACACCGCCAGAAGGAACCCCCCTGTCAACTGATTTACTTCTGCAAGAATATTTTTCCTTAAATCATCACTATTATGAATCAAAAAGTAGGAATACGGTAAAGAAAGATACTTCCCCAAAAGAGAAGTAGACATTCTGTGATTTAAATCCCAAACAAATTTTGTCTTTAATCTTACAGAAAGAATAGATATTATATTTCCAACAAGCAAAAGTAGTAAAACTAATATCCCTAATGT
>WOZL01000088.1 GCA_011620305.1 Candidatus Dojkabacteria bacterium
AACTCCAAGAGTTTCATTTTTATTTACCTTTTAATACACCAAAGCATCAATTGGCATCTACCGTTCCCAGCGTATACAAAGTTGCGGAGCGCTGTGGAGTGAGTTTTTCATCTCCAAAAAATCACCCTGCCACCGTAGTTTTTTCTTGTCTATCCATCGTTCACGTTCTCCGTCGAGGGGGTGTTCCGATTTTATATCCAACAACATTCTTTAGCGTATCCATATTTTTCATTCAATAAATAATCCCCACATATTGTGATTCTATCTGTAATTTTTCTTATTTTTAGAATATATCGTTCTTTATCTTCATCCGAGTACTGACCTTTGAATGATGTAATAATTTCAGTATACTTTTTTATACGTTCCACTAATTTTTTGTTGGGATTCCTTAGAAATTCTATACAGACTTTATCACCGCCACAATCCGTGAAAGATTTGATTATTTGATAAGAATCATTTTCATTAACCCCTAAAATAACTGGCGCGATGCGTAGAACAATGTTATCTTTCATATTTTTCTCAACAAGAAAATATTTTAAAGAATCCATTCTATCGTCTATATTTAAGTAGTGGTCGGGTTCAAACATTTTCGCTAATTCTTTATCTACAAAATTGAAGGTTAAATGAACAACTCCTTTATTCTTTGATATTGCATCCATAGTATTCGGTAATTGTATTAGATCCTGTTTGGTTATGGCGATTACTTTAATGCTGTATTTTGCAAAGGTTTGGATCTGTTCTGCGTATAGTTCATCGAATTCAGGATAGAAATCTGTATTCGCATTTATTCTGACGATTCCTATTTTCCGCAGTTCTCTTGATAGATTATTATCGTCGTTTAGTAGCTCCTTAACTAATTCTTCCATAGTGAACCCTTTTTCAAACCCTCTCTTGAATCCATAAAGTTGTTCTAAATTCTCATTAAAACAATATACGCATGGTTTATTCTTCTTTTTAGATGGGCAACCACCTACCAAATCAGAATATATATTTCTATTGCAAGTTATACCATTTCCGATTTTTTTATTGTACGATTTAATTGGTTTACTCTGGACAATCAATGATGTTCACCCAGTTCTTTTCTATGCGCCAATGCTTCATCATTACCATAGTGGATAACCCGGTGACAAGTTGGACAAACACAAATCATAAAATGAGGGTCGTCAATTCTATTTTTTGCTAGTTCGAATTTATGATGTGCCTCTGCATAAAAAAAACCGTCTTTCTTTTGGAAGGGTTTAGCTCCACATATCTCACAGGTATATTTCGCTCTTTCTTTTACCCATTTAGAAAATTTTGGATTTCGAACATATACCTTGGCTATCATAACACGTTCTTCAACAGGTTTTCCTAATAACTCTTGAGAGAGCTCATTAATTTTATTTTCAGCCTCTTCAACAGAATTAAAATATGGTATGCTTCGATCAAAATTTTCTTCATCTGCTTCTTTGGGCCGAATCGAATCTTCATTTATTATCTCACCAGATGATTCAAGGACACCATATGATTCAAGGTAGTGAAAAAGAATATCTGAGTTGTTCTCATCTAAAAGCTGAGCACCTCTAAAAAAGTAATTAGGGTGGTAATTACGACCGTCCTTCGTCTTTAATATTTCAGATTTATAAGGTATATCAATCTCTTTACCTTCGTTTATGAAATAAATATATTCCCAAGTTCTACCGGTTGAATCTTCGTTCCAATACATCCTGGCTAAATCTGAATTGTGGACTTTTAAACATATTCGTGCGACATAATAAAACGTTTTTTGTGCGTAGAATAAGACATAGTCCCCCTTTCTCAAGTCTATCCATTCTTTTCTATCTCCTCTTACCCCTTTTTCTAGAACCATTCCCCACATTTGGATTTTTGATTTTTTCAAGTCTTTAAGTATGTTATATTGCTCCGGTGTGAGATATTTTTCAAGTTCTTCGATCCATATTCCTTCTTGAATGGTTTTTTCATAATTCCGTCTCGATGCACGAACGCCCGCAGGTTGTATTAATATTCTCATTCTTTCCTCTCCTTCATCTGTTCTTCCATCATAATCCCGAAAAGTCTGGAAATAAGCCAGCCCTTATTTTTACAGAATTCTTTGTACCTTTCATAAATGTCTTCATCAACACTGGAGGCTATGTTATTTGAAAACATAGTGATCACATTCATCTCATATGTGAGTAACTGTATATAATTATTCGCTTTTGTCGTTTTATTCGTCATCTGGAGCACCACCCACCTCCATCGAGCAAGAAGATTTGAGGCGGACTTGGCTCGCCGTTTAACCGTGGTTATGCGGGGTTGCGTAGCAATCTGACACATGTTGTTTTCTCCTTTTTCGCTTTGGTTAAACAAAAGCGCCACGAATAGATGATTTTTGATTTCGCGTTGGTCGTTTACTATGGGAAGAAAAAAATTTCCTTTAAAGGGGGTTGTTGCCGAACTATATGTTCGTTTATCCCGGATAATTTTAGAGTATTGTGACAAACGGTTCATTTATTCTCTTCATTAC
>WOZL01000101.1 GCA_011620305.1 Candidatus Dojkabacteria bacterium
CTATCTCTTTGTATTGACCTAATTGTGCCTTAGTACCTTTCTTTTTACTACCTAATACTAACTCAACTTTACCATTCCTTATATTAGCTATCTTACATCCAGCAACATCAACAAGAGTAACAGGTATTGCCCTGTCATTTTCAAATACTCTTGTCATTCCTTTTTTTATTCCTAGTATAGCTTTCATATATTTCTAATTATTGAATCTCGATACCTACACCTGCAGGCATTTGAAGATGCTGCAAAGCGTCAATAGTTTTTGGTGTTGGATCGATAATATCTATTACTCTTTTGTGAGTACCAATCTCAAAGTGTTCCATTGAACTCTTATAGATAAATGGAGATCTATTTACTGCAACCTTCCTTCTTCTTGTTGGAAGAGGTATTGGACCTGCGACCTTTGCCCCTGTACTAATGGCAGTCTCAATTATACTTTTTGAAGACCTATCCAAGACTACGGCGTCATACCCTTTTAACTTTACCCTAATTTTTGAATTGATTTCACTCATTCTATCTTAAAGAGCTAAATTAAACTTTAAGTACAGGGAGGATTACTCCTCCCTGTTTAACTTACTTACTTAATAACCTCAGTAACTACTCCCTTACCTACTGTTGCACCACCTTCTCTAATTGCAAAACTCTGTCCCTTTTCAATTACCACGGGAGCCATCAACTTAACACTCAACTCGGTATTATCTCCAGGAACAACCATTTCTACTCCTTCTGCTAAAGTAACTTCACCCGTTACATCCGCAGTTCTTACATAGAACTGAGGTTTATACCCTGTTACAAATGGAGTATGTCTTCCACCCTCTTCTTTGCTTAAGATATATACCTGTGCTTTAAATTCTGTATGTGTTTCTACTGAGCCTGGTTTTGAAAGGGTCTGTCCTCTCTCTACATCAGTTCTTTTTAAACCTCTGAGTAAGATTCCTACATTATCACCAGCCTGGCATTCTTTCATTGATTTGTCAATCATCTCAATACCAGTTGCAGCTGTCTTCTGTGGCTTTCTTCCCATTCCAAGTATCTCTACCTCTTCGTTAAGTTTAAGAGCTCCTCTTTCAACTCTTCCTGTTACTACTGTCCCTCTTCCCTCAATTGAGAATACATCTTCAATAGGCATCAAGAATGGTTTCTCTACATCTCGCTCAGGAATTGGAATATATTCATCAACAGCTTTCATTAGTTCTCTAACAGATGCCAATCCTTCCTCCTCACCTTTTTCAGCTTTTAGCGCATCTCCTACTATGACTGGAGCATTTGCATCATATCCATATTTTGCTAAAAGATCTGACACATCAGTTTTAATTAGTTCTAAAATCTCTTCATCGGCTTCTCCAAACTTGTTGATGTAAACAACCATCTTAGGAACACCAACCTGCTTAGCAAGCAAGATATGCTCTTTTGTTTGAGGCATTGCACCATCATCAGAAGAGACTACTAAAATTGCACCGTCCATTTGAGCTGCACCAGTGATCATATTTTTAATATAGTCTTTATGACCTGGGCAATCTACTAATGCGTAGTGCCTATTTTCTGTCTCAAACTCAACGTGTGCAACAGAAATTGTTAATGATTTTGCTCTGGACTCTGGGTCCTTATCAAGCTTGTCAATCATTGTCTTCGCCTCTTCTGAATGGGCATTAAGGATACCTCTAACCAAAGTTGTCTTACCATGGTCTACGTGTCCTAAAGTACCGATATTCATGTGAGGCTTTGTTCTTGTAAACTCTGCCATGAATATATAAAGTAAATAATTTATATAAATAAAAAATAATGAGTAATATAATTATTACAATTATTTGAAATTTCCTTTAAGGAAACTGCGCTGAATATTATCAAAAAGTAGCTGAATATGCAAGGGTTTATCTCTATTTCCCAAAGTTTTTATAGGATATCTTCACTTCCAATTTTTAATATCTTGCTTGTGTAACTCTATGCCTTTTCTAAAAATACTAACGATTAGTACCAAAAACATTATTACAGAGAGACCAAATACTCCAAAGTCGTATTGGGTAAGGTAGTGGCCATATATATTGTAGTAAGTAACAGGAACAAAATACATTACCATAGTAAAGAGTATCCCTATTATACGAATCTCTGTTGGGCCAAACATTCCGAAGGAATTTTGGGCTTTATTTTGGACATGTACAACCAAATCAACATGCATCATCATTGCTAAGTACATGACTGCTAAAAGTAGAGCTATTTCTATTTTAACAAAACCTGATAAACCAATACCAAGTGAGAACATAATAATTGCTACTGAGTCAACAATCTTATCTATATAGTAACCGTAATTAGGTCTAGTTCTTTTTCTGTATCTTGCAATACTTCCATCAAATGAATCACCAAACCAATTAATTACTAATCCAAGTGGAACAAGGAACAACCATACTCTATTAAAAAACCCTAATATGAAACCTATGGCACTTATTAAAATTCCAATAACTCCAATAACAGTTAAGTGATCGGGGCTCATCCATTCTGGGATTCTAGGGCATATATACTCTTTAGCTTTCTCCTCTGCATTTGCAGTAATAGCTGTATTTACAGCATCCTGCTCATCTCTTTTATACTCAATCCTTAAACTTGATAGATCTATTTCAACTTCTCTACCTAAAATTTCCTCAACCCTATCTTCAATATTGTCGATAAACTCTTCCCACTTCTTTTCATCTAGAACATCTTTAAGTCTCCTAAAAGTCCTATCATTTTTATCCTTCATAAGAATTTTTGTGAATTAAGTTTTAAAGTTTACTATCAAAGTAGAGAAAATACAACCTCAAAAGCTATACTGCTTTCCCCTCAGCTATCTCTTCAGCAACACTCTTAGGTACTTCCTCGTATCTTTCAAATTCAACATTAGCACTACCTCTACCACTGGTAATTGATCGGAGCTCACTTGTATATCCAAATAGCTCAGATAGTGGTACAAATGCTTTAACTCTTGTAATACCATTTCCTAAACTTTCAGTACCCTGTATCTGACCTCTTTTACTACTTAGTGATGCTGTAACATCACCCATATTCTCATCAGGCATCTCTACTTCTACTTTCATTAATGGCTCGAGTAGTACTGGCTTAGCTCTTTTCAGTCCCTCTTTGAAAGCCATAGATCCAGCTACTTTGAATGCTGCCTCTGAAGAGTCTACCTCATGGTACGAACCGTCATGTACAGCAACTTTAACATCTACAACTGGATATCCTGCGATAATACCTGTCTTCATTGTTTCTTCTACACCTTTCTGGATGGATGGAATAAACTCTCTTGGAATAGCTCCACCCTTAATTTCGTTAATAAACTCAAATCCTTTACCTGGCTCATTTGGTTCAAGCCTGAGTACACAGTGACCGTACTGACCTTTACCACCAGACTGTTTAATGTATCTACCTTCAGCATTCTCACAAACTCCTTTAATTGTTTCTCTATATGCAACCTGCGGTTTACCTACATTGGCTACAACGTTATACTCTCTCTTAAGTCTATCTACCATAATTTCTAGGTGTAGCTCACCCATTCCTGAGATAATGGTCTGACCAGTTTCTCTATTACTCTCTACTCTAAAGGTTGGGTCTTCTCTTGTAAGTTTTGTAAGAGCCTCACCCATCTTCTCTTCATCTGATTTGGTAGCTGGCTCTATTGCTTGAGATACAACAGGTTCGGCAAATTCTATCTGTTCAAGAATAATTTGATCATCTTCATCACATAGAGTATCACCTGTAGTTGTATCTTTAAGTCCTACTATTGCTCCAATATCTCCAGCTCTTAACATATCTACCTCTTCTCTAGCATCAGCATGCATTAATACCAGTCTACTTACTCTTTCCCTAATACCTTTAGTAGAATTGTATACATAACTACCTGCTTCTAAAGTACCAGAGTAAATTCTAAAGTATGAGAGCGTACCAATATGCGGGTCACTTATAATCTTAAATACCAATGAAGAGAATGGTTCATTTTCATCTGAGTGTCTTTCGATAGGTTCCTTAGTTTTTGGATCAATACCTTTAATTGCTCTAACTTCTAGGGGTGATGGCAAACATATCGTTACATAGTCAAGCAATGTTTTTGCCATAGCTGTTCTACTATCCCCACCCAATACAGGAAACATGTCTAAGTTTATTGTAGCCTTTCTTAAAGCACTGTGTAGCTCTTCTACAGAAATTTTATCACCAGCAAAATATTTCTCCATTAAAGCATCATCCTGTTCTACTAATTTCTCTATTAGAATCTCTCTATATTTCTTTGCCATCTCCTGCATATCCTCTGGTATTTCTTCTTCCTGTAGGTCAGGTGTATCTACACCTTCATATGTATATGCTTTCATCTTTATAAGGTCTACATATCCATGTAGTTCTGTTTCTCTACCAATAGGTAGAGTAATTGCAGTAGCTTTCGGATCTAATCTGTCTTTAATTGTTTTAAAACTTTTCTCGAAATCACCACCTATGAGGTTGATTTTGTTCATAAAGCATATTCTAGGAACCTTATACTTATTAGCCTGTCTCCAAACTGTTTCAGATTGTGGTTCTACACCCTTTCTTCCATCAAAAACTACTACAGCACCATCAAGAACCCTTAAAGATCTCTCTACCTCTGCTGTAAAGTCTACATGGCCTGGAGTATCTATAATATTGATTCTGTGCTTTTTGTTATTAAACTCCCAGAAACATGTTACAGCTGCAGACATAATAGTAATACCTCTCTCCTTCTCCTGTTCCATAAAGTCGGTAGTAGCTTCGCCCTCATGAACCTCACCTATCTTATGAGTTTGTCCAGTAAAATAAAGAAGTCTCTCTGTACTAGTTGTTTTCCCAGCATCAATATGCGCTATGATTCCAATATTCCTTACTAGGTCTAATGGCATCTTTACATTGTAAGTTTCCATAAAAATATCTATAAAATTAATAGTCAGGCGTGTTCACTTCAAGGAAATAATACGCGATAGGCATTATAACAAACAATTAGAGCTGTGCCAACAGGTCTTGAACTTCTTTAGTAACTTCTCCATCCAAATCATACTCTAAAGCTAATTCCAAAGACTCTTTAGCTGAGCTTGTATCCGAAAGAGATATTTCATATACACCCTTTATCCAGTAATATTTAGGATTTAACCTATCTAAAGCAAGTAGAGCTTCTAAGTCCTCTTTTACAGTTTCTGTTTCTCCATCGTTAATTGACTTCCTTATTTTCCAGAATAGATACTCCTTTTTCTCTGCATCATTCATTTCCATAGATGATAGTTTGTTTAGATAGAAATCAAATTTTGCATCACTTTGTGCATTGTAGTAAAGGTCTAATC
Organism: Candidatus Dojkabacteria bacterium; assembly: GCA_011620305.1. GTDB lineage: Bacteria > Patescibacteriota > Dojkabacteria > SC72 > SC72 > WOZL01. Next base: position 5,310 of record WOZL01000101.1, read on the forward strand.
CAATTAGATAAAGCCATTCACTATCTATTTTAGTAACAATATTTGAAAATACCTCCTGTGCTTTATTATTCTGATTTGAATCTAAAAGGATATTGAGATACTCCTCTACCAAGTCTCTTGTAACATCAGTATCTGCGTATCCTACCGCCATATCGTAATACTTTGTAGCATTTACTAAATCATCTTTTCTGTAATATGCTCTTGCTAACATCCAATACTTGTCAGATTCGTAACCAATTAAACTTGCTGATTTAAGTAGTGTGTCTACTGCCTTATCATACTGTTTAGTATCAAGATATGCTTTTCCTAAGTAGTAGAGAGCATCTATATACTGACTAATTTCTTCTGTATTTGGTTCAAGAATTTTTATAGCTAATGTAGGATATCCATTATTAACATATATACGACTTAGCTTTGTAATATTAAAAAGCTCATCATCTGTTAAAGATTTTAGAACTGATAGGTACTCTTCAAAGTAAATATTCATATCTTCATTGACTGGAGTATAGTTGTCTATTTCACCTACTGCTTTAATAGGGTCTTCTGTACCTAAGATATATGCATAGAGGAGTTTAGCTTCATCTGCATTTTTTGAATCATAATTTTTATTTAATAAATCTTTCGCCTGTTTAAATTGATTGTCAAAGACATATGCTTTTGCTAAACCTAGATTTACATCTGGGTTACTGTTTAAAGATTGAGCTATTTCATAGTTCATACGAGCATTGTAGTAATCTTCTATATCAAAGTAAGCCTTCCCTATCTGAGCATATATTAAACTTACATCTAATGCTGAAATCCTATTCTGTGCTTTTTCTGCAACTGTTTCTGCAGTTGCAAAATCATTTTTCTTTAGATAAATGTCAATGATTTTTGAATATGCCCTACCATCAGAATGAATTACCTTAGCAGCTTCATTATACTTAGATATCGCTTCGGAATACTCTCGGCCCTCAACTAATAGGTCTCCATCAGAAAGTAACTGCTCATACTTTGTAATCTCTTCTTGAGTAGGTGGTTTGAAAGTTATGTAAGTAAAAATACCTCCCACTAAAAGAAGTACACCAACAACTATAGATACAATTATTAAGACCTTTTTCTTCATCCTATTTCTAGAATAGTTTAGTGGTATAAAATTGTCAAATACAACTTATTAATAGTTCGTGCTATACTAACAAACAATAAATGAAAAACTACAAGTTAGGTTTACTAACTTCTACAATTTGCCTACTAATAGCAATACTTCTACTCACAGTGAGTTTTGCTGCCCCATATACTAATGCATATGAGGATACTGATATAACCAATATTAGTGAGATGGTTTTTCAGTTTGATTCCCAAGAGGTTAAAAATGTTTATGACTTAAACCGTGTTAAGGTAGTCATTAATGGTAATCCTAAATATGTTTTAACTCATCGTACAGATATCGGGAGATTGTTAGAAGATTTAGGTGTAATTATTGACAAGAACAAGAAGATTGTAAGTACTTCAGATGAGATTGTTGATGGTACTGTGGTTAGAGTTATTACAGTTGGCACTGTTATTGAAGAGCTTAATATTGATATACCTTTTAATACCAAAGAGGAAAATACTAAAGAAATTCCATTTGGAAAAAGGGAGACTGTACAAGAGGGTGTACTAGGGGTAAGAACAAAGAATATTAGGAAAATATATGAGGATGGGAGATTAGTATCTGAGGTAGTTCTATCTGATGAGATTACTAGAGAACCAGTTTCTGAGATTATCCAAGTAGGTGTACTTAGATACTCTCCTGATGACCTTGATGTAAGGTATGGGTATAACTGTGAGCATTGGTATAGTGTAGTAGATAATGGCCCCTATTCAGACCAAGAGAAACAGTTTCTTAAGTTTCTAATGTACTGTGAATCTGGCTGTAATGCAGAGAGTGATAAGCATGATGTTTATAAAGGGCTATTTCAATGGAATCCGAAATCTTGGAATGCTTACTACCCCAAGGACAATATATATGATGGATATGCTCAGATTGAGAACACTATTGATAAGATTAGAAGAGGAGTTTCATTATCAGCATATTGGCCAGCTTGTTATAAACAGTATGTTCAAAAATTCGGCGAGTTTATTCGCTAATTAGAAATTGGAACTGTAATATTCACAAATATCTTGAGGTATTTCACCTAAAAATCTAGATGGTATCTGGTTACTATAACCTTCTCTTGTCTGTCTACGTTCAGCAAAGGTAAGATATAGTTTCTTTTTTGCTCTTGTTATACCAACATAGCAGAGTCTCCTTTCCTCTTCTAATTCATCCTCCTCAGTAAAAGATCGGGAGTGAGGTAGTATGCCTTCCTCCACACCTATGATAAATACGTAATCAAATTCTAAACCTTTGGATGAGTGTAAAGTCATTAGATTTACATTCATTCCACTTCCATCTTGATTCTTATCCTGCTCCTGCTCAATCAAAGCTATCTCCTGAAGAAACATCTCTAAAGATTTATTACCATACTGCCTAACATAACTACTAGCTACATTTTTAAGCTCCTCTATATTCTCTTTCTTATACCCTGCCTGTTCAGTACCATCATCAATATACTCAAGATATCTTACCTGAGAAAGAACATTCTCTATTGCTTCTAGTGCATCTGCACCTTTACTATCGGCATATATTCGTCCAAATGTAATATATGCACTCCTATACTTGCTCATCTCATCAAGATACCCTCTTACCTTTTCAATAATTGCTTGGTTAAAATTAACCTTATCTATATACTCCTGATGAGTAGCTAGAAATGTAGCTAATAGTAGTTCTCCTAAAGTACAATTCACCTCCCTAGCTATCTTATGTAAGGTAGCTAGACTTTTAGGACCTATCTTCCTACTTGGTACATTTATTACTCTAGTTAGACTTAATTCATCTTTTAGATTAACAACAAACCTTAGGTAACTTAAGATATCTTTTATCTCCTGTCTGTCATAGAACCTAAAACCTCCTACCAGCTTATACGGCAAACCATTTCTTAGGAGCTCTTCCTCAACTATCCTAGACTGATAGTTTGTTCTATACAGTACAGCAATATTTGATAGTGGTATGTGTCTTCTTTGCAAATCTCTAATCTCATCAACCACATACTCTGCCTCTTCTTCTTGGTCTCTAGCTTGATATACAGTAATATTTTCACCACTTTCCTTAGCTGTCCAGAGTTCTTTTTTAACCCTAGCATTATTCTGTTGTATTACCGAAACCGCAGCATCTATTACATTCTTTGTTGATCTGTAGTTTCTTTCTAGTTTAACTACCTCAACATTACTAAAGTCCTCCTCAAAAGATTGAATATTCTTAATATCAGCACCTCTCCAAGCATATATTCCCTGGTCATCATCACCTACCACACATATGTTTTGGTATTTTGATGATAGCAAACGAGCAAACTTATACTGTACAGAATTAGTGTCTTGATACTCATCTATCATTATGTATCTATACTTCTCTTGGTACTTCTCTAACACATCCTTATTCTCATCAAGCAGTTTAACGGTAAGATAGAGCAAATCTCCAAAATCAACACTGTTTTGTGCCTTGAGTTGCTTCTGATACTCTGGGTATATATCTGCTACTATGTCCTCGATAAAGCCACCATAGTGAAGAGAGAAATTCCTAGGTGATATTAACTCATTTTTAGCGCTCGAAATAAAATTAGCTATTGATTTAGGTCTAATCTGTTTAATATCGATATTCCTTTCTTTTAACAAATCCTTTATTAAATTCTCTGAATCGTTACTGTCATATATCGAAAAATTTGGTGTCATCCCTATCTCTTTAGCATTTTCTCTAAGTATCATTGCCCCTATAGAGTGAAATGTCCCTATAGTTGCTCTAGATTGACTATTAATATCCAAATCTTTAAGCAACTGAGTGACCCTCTCTTCCATCTCACCAGCAGCTTTTTTAGTAAATGTTACTGCTAATATATTGTTTGGGTTAACTGATTTCTCTGAAATTAGGTAAACTATACGGTTCGTAATAACTCTAGTTTTACCAGAACCAGCTCCTGCAAAAACTAACAAGGGCCCCTCTGTATGTTCAACTGCTTTCTTCTGTTGTGGATTTAGCCTTGATAATAAAGACTCCGCATTACCCATTCGGTGACTAATATAAATAAGTTACTCTATCTCTTCTGCATAAGGACAGTAAAACCATCCTTCTTGATTTTCTCCATACTCTATCTTGTACCAACATGAGTCATGATACTCTACTACTGGATAAACCTCACCATCATTTACTACATGTACCTTCTTACAACTAAATCTTCTACACTCCCGGATATTAACATATCCATACTCAGGCGAAGTTATCTTTACAACTCTACCATCTCCTTTAACTACTGTAAAATTTATATCAAATTCAGAGCCTTCAAAAGGTTCACCATCAAACTTTAGTAATTCGAAGCTCTCTGAATACTCTCCAGGAACAACCTTAGGTTCTAATTCAAATTCAAAATCGACAGTTTCACCAGGTAAAACAATCTTATCAGAATTAATAGTAGTGACTTTGCTAAAGCTATCCCACACATTATTAACTGCAAATATACTTTCCTGAGAATCTTTAACTGAAAGATATATCGGATCCCTATTTGAGGTCCATATTGAATCTCCAGCATTTTTATATATTACCTTTACAGCTAAATTCTCTCCGATTTCAACACTCTCCTCATTCTCAACATTCTCAACAGAAGCTACATACTCCTTGTGCTCTCTTTCTGATGGTTCCCATTCTGCCAAGCTTTCATTTACTGATTGGGCAAAAATCTCATCTGAATCTGCCAACACAATATCTGAAAAACTGTTCTCTGTTTTCTTAATTGTTAATTTAGCATTCTCATACTCGGATATACCGTATTGGTAAGATAGGTCTTGGGTTAATTGAAGTATTGAACTCTTTGCCTTGTTACTCATCTGACCATTGTTAGAAAGATATCCTACAACAATGTAAGGCTCTGGGATAATTCTAATTTCATCATATTCTGATGTCTTGTATATATTTCCACTCTCATCAACTGCATAGTGGAAAGGGATATTACCTAATTTGAGTCTTGTGATACTGTAGTAATACATAATGTCTAAATATTCATCAATACTACTTGGTAGTGAATCGTAACTTCCCTTAATTTGTGTGAACAGAATTTTGGTTGGTTCTTGATACTCATACTCAATACCCTGCACCAAAGACTTGTCAAAACTCTCAAAAGAGTTTGTATATGCTAATACAGGAATTACAGTAAAGAGAAGTAAAAATATTGCTAAAAGATGTTTTTTCAAATTCATACTACATTGTACCAACTATTACTCACTTTTTACATATTCAGGTTCAACCGCATTCATGAATCCTGCAAATGGTACTGAATACAATTCATTTTCATACTCCACATCACAGGTGCCTCCTATACTGTAAAGGTAGTAGATATAGTTTTGGTCACAAGAAGAGAAATACAGTTTAGGATTAATATCATTAATTACACATTCGTGATATATGAAGTCTAGGGTAAAGTCTTCATAGGTGTATGGGTCTAATTTAA
>WOZL01000095.1 GCA_011620305.1 Candidatus Dojkabacteria bacterium
GTAGTAACTCAGGAGGAGAGTGCAATAATTGATGTTGTACAAAAAAGTCAGGCGGCTGTAGTTAGTATAGCTATTACAGAGATGTCTTTTGTACCAGAGCAGGGAGTAGTTGACCAAAGTAGTAATATCGGTACAGGTTTTATTGTAGATAGTAATGGAATTATTGTAACTAATCAGCATGTAGTATCAGATTTAGATGTTGATTATACTGTCATTACTTTAGAGGGTGATAAATATGATGTGATTGATATAGCTAGAGATGACAGTAATGATATAGCTGTACTAAAGGTAGATGCAAAAGGTTTAACGCCATTACCTTTAGGAGACTCTGAGGCCTTAGTAGTGGGACAAACTGTAATTGCAATAGGTACACCTCTAGGCACATATGCAGGTAGTGTAACAACTGGTGTAGTAAGTGGATTAAATAGAGATGTTACTGCTTCAACAGGATGGTTTGGAAGTAGTGCAAAAACCTATGAAAATGTAATTCAAACAGATGCTGCTGTTAATCCTGGAAACTCTGGAGGCCCATTACTAAATACCTCAGGAGAGGTAATAGGTATTAATTTTGCAACAACTTCAGGTGCAGATAATATATCATTTGCTCTGCCTATTAATATTGTTAAAGACAGGATAGAGGAGTATAGGACTTACGGTAAGTTTATTAAACCCTACTTAGGAGTTTCTTACCAAATGATTTCAGAGTATCAAGCAAGATATTATGACAATGTTGTAGCAGGTGCTTTAATAGTAAGAACAGATCCTTATGGACCTGCACAAGAAGCTGGAATAGAGAGAGGGGATATTATTACAGAATTTGGTGGAGAGAAAGTAGAAAACTCTTTAGCAAACATGATATCCGAATACGAAGTAGGGGATGAAGTTGAAATAAAGCTGTGGAACGATGGGGAAGTAAGAACCGTCAATGTTACTTTGGTAGAGCTAGATTAACCTCTCATTAGTAGAAATCTATCTTTCTCATAGATATCCTTGATTACTTTAGGGTTAAACTCCTCAAAGATATCTTTAGTTTCATCAATAATGCTCTCTTCCGTTTCAAGTATAAGAGTAAAACTCTTCATACCTTTCTCTTTGATTTGAGACAGTAATCGTTTGTAATACTTATTACCACTTAAACCACCCTCAAGAGCTCCTTTAGGCTCATATTTCTTAACACTATTGTCCAATTCTTTATATTCCTCTTTAGGTATATATGGGAGATTTGCTAATAGTAGTACGTTCTTATCTTCAAGCTTCAGCTTATTAATTATATCCATCTTACGAGCTTTAATAATTTCATCAAGTTTGTGCTCCTTAATATTCTTTCTCGCTACTTTGAGGGCATTACTACTCTTATCTGTAGCATAAAACTCAGTATCTTTTATCTCTTCCTGATATATGGTTGGTAATTTTAAGCTCTTAACTAAAGCTATGATAATACAACCACTACCAGTACCTATATCTACTACAGTATCAAATTCTTTATCTTTATACTCTTGTATAGCTAAACCAACCAATTTTTCTGTTTCTACTCTTGGTATAAGGACATTCTGGTTAACCTTAAAGGTGATAGTATAGAACTCTGCATGTCCACAAATATATTCCCATGGTTTATCCTTCTTAATATTATCAAGGACTTTCTTTAAGTCTTTCTCATTCTCAACAAATTCAATTATCTCTTTAGAAACTCTCTTATAATCAGGATAGTTTGCATCCTTAAGAGCTTTCTGTATCTCAAATAGTTGTGAAAGATTATTCATTAATTGCTCTCCTTAAGTGTTTTAATTTGAATTAATTTCCTAGTTTCCTCAAGTAATTCCTTAATATCACCGTTTAATATATCTTCTAAGTTATGCCAAGATTCTTTAATCCTATGGTCTGTAACTCTATTTTGAGGGAAATTGTATGTCCTTATCTTCTCTGCTCTCATAGCTGTGCCAATCTGAGAAGATCTAAGGTCGGAACGTTTCTCTGCCTGTTCAGCCTTTTTCTTTTCGTATAGTCGTGCTCTAAGTAACTGCATAGCTTTCTCTTTATTTTGAGCTTGGTGTTTAGTCTCCTGACAGCTTACGGTAATCCCAGTAGGTAAGTGGGTGATTCTAACAGCTGAGTCAGTTTTGTTTACACACTGTCCACCAGCACCTGATGCTCTCATAACTTCTATTTCTAAATCCTCTGGCTTTATCTCAATGTCAACATTTTTAGCTTCAGGTAGTATTGCTACTGATGCTGTAGAGGTATGAATCCTTCCTGAAGACTCAGTAACAGGTACTCTTTGTACTCTATGAACGCCACTTTCATACTTTAACTCTTTGTATACTCCTTTACCATTAATTTGTGCTATAACCTCCTTATATCCACCACCTTCAGTAAGATTGTAATCAATAATTGATATGTTCCAACCTTTTGATAGAGAATAGTTTTTGTACATTCTAAATAGATCGGCTGCAAAGAGTGCTGCCTCATCTCCACCAGCACCAGCACGTATTTCTAGTACTGCAGATTTCATATCATCTTCATCGGCGAATTCTCTATCAATCTTTAATGCTGTTATCTCTTCATCCAATTCTGTAATGATTTGCTCATTCTTCTTTAATTCTGTCTGAGCTAGGTCTTTCATTTCATCATCATTAAGAAGCTCCTTAGCTTCTTCATACTCTGAAATGGCTTTTTGTATTTGGGTAACCTTAGTAGCCACAGTAGAGTAGTAGGAAAGCTCTTCACTTAGCTTAGACATATCCTCACCAGTTTGGTGAGCATTAGCCATTCTCTTTTCTAATTCGTGCTGTTTTTCTAATTCAGGATTATCTTCATATTTCTTTGTATAATTCTCAATATTCATCATAGGATGATATCAGTTTAAAGTTTTTTTGTGAAATAGTTACTTGGAGATATCAGCGTTAGCTAACATATCTTTAAGAGTGAGTGTCTGTTCCTGTTTGGCATCTATCTGTTTTTTCTTAGCTTTTCTTTCAGCCATTTTAGCTTTCTTGTCCTTAAAGCTGCTCATCTTTTTAGCTTTCTCAACTCTCTCCTCAAACTTCTTAACTAGGTTATCTGTATCTACAATCTTCTGCTCACCAGTATAGAATGGGTGACATTTTGAGCATAGCTCAACATTAATTGTGTCAGCATCAAGAGTAGAACCTGTAACAAATTCATTGCCACAAGAGCATACTACCTTTACTTGATTGTATTTTGGATGTATTCCTTTCTTCATAACGGTTAGGATTATATCAGAACAGTAGACAATTGTACAAGGTCTGACCTAGGTTCAACCCCATTCATTTGCTCTATCCTGTAAAAAAATATACAATATGTACGCATTAAACTAATTCAACAACGGTAGATATGAGAATAAAGAAGCATAATTGGACATCATTTATTATCTCTGGTGATAATGTGACTGTAATTACAGACCCCCAAGAGCTTAAGAAAACGGGACTAAGTTTCACTAAAGTAAGTGCTGATGTAGTACTCTTTTCAGATCCTGTCCTTATGCTTAAGAAGAATATATTAAAGAGTGAAGGAATTACAAAGAAGGTTGTGCCAGATAAGAAAAAGAAGGTAATAGAGATAAGTAGCCCTGGAGAGTTTGAGATAGGGGGTTTGATGATTAGAAGAAATATTCGGACTAATTTCTATCTGATTGACGAATTAAACCTCAGAATTATGTATATGGGTTTAGATGGTAAAGATTTTAACCCTAAAGATGTAGATGATGTAGGTGATGTAGATGTACTAATTGCCCCAATTGGTAACGGAGACCAATTCTTAGACTACGATACTTTAGAGAAAGTTTTCTCTGCAGTTGATCCAAAGATATTACTACCATGTGGGTTTAAAGAAGAGGGCTTATCAATTGGTAAAGATTTAAAAACTAGAGAAGACTTTATCAAACACTTCGGTTTTTCAAATGTAACTGATGAGAGTTATATTACTGTTAAACCAGGTAAAAAGGAGAAGGATGAGGCTCCTATGGAGGTTATTTTCCTTTAGATGTAAAATAGCATATGGAAAGAATCCCACCACAAAATACAGATGCCGAGAGATCACTGCTTGGCTCTATGTTGCTTGATAAGGATGCAATAATAAAGGTGTCTGGTTGGTTAAGGCCACACCATTTCTACGATGAAAGACATGCTTTGATATATGATAATATTCTCTACCTTTTTGAGAATGGGTTACCCATAGACGTTGTAACTATCTCAGATAGACTTAAAAAGAAAAAGGTTCTTAAAAAGATAGGGGGTAGGGCATATCTTGCTGATTTAGCTAGCTCTGTACCAACTGCAGCTCATGCTGAGGAGTATGGAAATATTGTTAAGGAAGGAGCAACTAGAAGAGGTTTAATCTCTTGTGCTACTAAGATGGTAGAGATGTCTTACAATGAGCAGCAACCACTACATGAGGTAGTTGATAAATCAGAGAAGCTTCTTTACGATATTGCTCAAGAGGGTATAAAAGCTAACTTCGTGCATATTAAAGAGCTTCTTAAAGATGCTTATGAAAGAGCTGCTAAAGCTCAAGACAGTGATGAATTACGAGGAATTTCTACTGGTTTTAAAGATTTAGATTCACTACTGGGAGGTTATCAGAAATCAGATCTAATTATTCTTGCTGCAAGACCATCAGTTGGTAAAACAGCTCTAGCCTTGGATATGATGAGACATGCTGCTATACATGAGAAGAAAAATGTAGCATTTTTCTCTTTAGAAATGTCTAAAGTGCAGATTATGGATAGGTTACTCGGTATGCAATCAGGTGTACCTTTCTGGAAAATTAGAACAAATCAGGTTACAGATGAAGAGGTTCTTAAACTCTCTAATACCATGGGTGTGATGGCTGATGCTAATATCTATATCGATGATCAAGCTGGTCAGCATATTAATCAAGTTCGTACTAAAGCTCGTAGATTATCTATGGAAAGAGGTTTAGATATTATCTTCCTAGACTACCTCCAACTTATGCATGGTAATAGTAGAGAGAGTAGAACATTGGAGGTTTCTGAGATATCTCAAGGTCTTAAGAATTTAGCCAAAGAGCTTGAGATACCTGTTGTGGCTCTTTCACAGCTATCTAGGGCTATAGAGCAGAGGCAGAATAGAAGACCACAGCTATCAGACTTAAGAGAATCAGGCTCTATTGAACAGGATGCTGATGTAGTTATGTTTATTGATAGAGAAGAAACATGGAATCCTGATACAGAGAGAAAGGGAGTAGGGGAACTATTTATTTCCAAGCACAGAAATGGACCTACGGGTATAGTGGAGTTAGCTTTTGTTAAAGAAATTGCCAGTTTTAGGAATTTATATAAAGAGAAAAATTAAGAAGAATCTTAATTAACTATTCCCATGATATCAACTTTTTTGTATAATAGCCCACGGTCGAGTGGTGGAACTGGCAGACACGCGGGACTCAAAATCCCGTGCTAGCAATAGCATGAGGGTTCAACTCCCTCCTCGACCACTTATAATAATTAATCATCAAATAATATGGGCTTCGAAGAATTTATACTTAACCTTGTAGATGGTATTGCAAATGCTAACTACAATATGCTTGGTACTGCCTTTATGTTAATTTCTATAATCTTTTGGTTAGTAGTTACCAGCTGGATATGGGTAGATTCAGATGAAAGAACAACTAATAAATGGATGAGACTTTTCTATGTATTAATAGGGTTAATACCAGTTTTAGGCTGGATTATCTATCTAATAGTTAGACCTTCCGAAACCATAGATGAGATATATTGGGGAGATTTAGAGCGAAGATACCTTAAATTTGAGGCTAAAGACCTTGGAGATTGTCCTAGATGTGGTACACAGCTATATCCTGGCTTTATCTTTTGTCCTAACTGTAAAAAGAGATTAAAAAGAAAGTGTTCAAACTGTGGGGTATACATTGATATGGAGTACAAATATTGTACAAATTGTGGCAACAAGATGCAGAAGAATATAAAGAAAGAAAAAGAAGTTAGTAAGGAAGAGATGCAAAAACAGATAGAAGAAACGAAAGAAGAGGCTCATGAGACTGTCAAATCAAAGAAAAGTAAGTATAAGACAGAAGAGAATTTTCTTAACAGAGTGGGGGAATCTATCATTAAAGGGTATAAACTGTTGGGAGAGAAGATAGATGAGATATTGCCAAAAACGAAAGAGGAAGATGAAGAAGAAAATGTGGAGATGAAAGATAAGAAAATGAAAATGAAAGAGAAAAAAGACGATTCTGAAAACAAAGATGTTAAGGAGAAAAAGGAAGATAGCAATAAAGAAAAAACTAAAATGAAGAAGAATTAAGTGTATAATGTATCAATATGAGTAACATATTAGATGCAATACGTATTTTTTTGGTAAATTTACATCCTTTATGGGTATATCTGTTTCTATCTATAGCAGGGCTCTTTGTATATTGGAGAGGTTGTACAGAAACAAGAAAAGATAGGTCCTCCATTTTTGATACCTTTATTATCTCTATAGTTCTTGGATTATTAATGGGTAGGGTTTCTTTCTTAAGTATAAACTGGTCAGAGTATGGTAGATACGCATGGTATTTTCTTCCATATGAGAGATATGGAAATACTATATATATGTTTAGATTGCTACCTTGGAGACTATTTAGAATCTGGGATGGTGGTCTAACAATATTTGTAGCTATGGTTAGCTTTATTCTAATACTAACACTTTTAGTGCTTTTCTCAAGGAAATGGAAATGGTATCAACTCTTTTTTCCAATATATTTTTCTATGACCTCGATGCTTGGTCTATCATTTATCTATCTAGGTGTGATAGAGAGCTACAACGCTTGGATTATCCGTGGACTACTACTAGTATTCTTACCTTTAATATTCTGGGGTATATCAAAAATTTTACTTTCGGTAATAAAGAATGGTGTTAAAAGAAGAAAATTTTTGATATATATCGGAGTTTTAATAGTTACACTCTCAACTGTATATATTTCATACGAATATCTGTCTGACTCAGTATCAACATTTGAGTTGGTTTCTGTAATTCTCTTGCTTCTTTGGACAGCAGTTATGGATATCTACACCTTTATCGAGATTAACAAGCCGAATGTAGAAATTGAGAAAGTATCAAGTGTACGGGCAGTAGATATAGAAATTAACCAACCAATTAGGATTAAAAAATGAAGGTTACAGTAGATTCCACAGATCAAGGTGAGAGAGTAGACAAATTTGTTGAGCTCAAGCTCAAAGATATGGGCTTTAAACAGGTCACTAGAAGTATGATAAAGGATGATATTGCTCAGGGAGTAGATGTAAACGGTACTGAAGCCAATCCATCATATAGGTTGAAAGTAGGGGATATCTTAGAGATTAATAGAGGGTATTGGGATGAATTCTTTGAGAGTAAAGATTTTAGTGAAGAGATAATGCCAGAGAAAGGAGATTTAAATATCCTTTTTGAAGATAACGACCTAATTGTACTCTTTAAACCTAAAGGTTTAGTTGTACATCCAGGAGTAGGGAATAGGGATGGAACATTAGCTAACTATCTCAAATACTATCTACAATCTAAGGGGGAATTTGATAACAGTATGGATAGGGCAGGGATAGTTCATAGATTAGATAAGGGTGTGTCTGGATTGATGGTTGTGGCTAAAAATAAGGTGGTACAGGAGAAACTTAAAAAACAATTTGCTGAAAGAGAAGTAGAGAAAATATATATGGCAGATGTAGAGAAATTTAAATCTTCAGAGCTCTCTTTAATAGAACCTAAGGAAATAGACAAAGCCATTGAGCAAATAGAGGAAGGCGATATAAATTATGATAATTGGTTTGAGGCAAAAGGATTTGTAGGGAGGGATAAGAGAGATAGGTATAAAATGGTTTTTAAGTTGTATGAATTTGGGGGTTCTAAACCAGCTAAAAGCTATATTCTTCCTCTGAAAGATGACAAATTGCTAATTAGAATTGTAACAGGGCGTATGCATCAGATTAGAGCAACTTTAAAATATTACGGTTACTATATCAAAGGAGATACACTATATAATCCTAATACAAGAGGAAATAACTCAGATGAGATTATGTTAGAATCTATCTATCTTTCATTTAAACATCCAGTAACAGAAGAGAAGATATCATTTGTAAATATAGATTGAAGTAATGACTGCCCGAAGAAGAAAAAGGAATAAAAATAGTAAGAAGGTTAATATACCTGTTAAAAAGTATCTGCCATATATATTAATCTTTTTAGTAGTAGGTTTTCTAATCTATAGAGTTGTTCTCCTTCTAAGCTTTAAAGTGGATTCAACACAGATACCTAAAGAGAACCTTTCTACTGATTCTTCAATGGTTAACACACTGTTTGTTTTCGAACAGGAGGAAAAGATTGTATATATGGAGTCTATTACATATAGTAATAGCCAAGAAAATATACTTAGAATCCCTATACCCACAGATATATATGTTACAGAAGATGAAGTAGATAGCTACCCCATATCTTCTATGAGGGCAGTAGGGGAGTTTCTAGATTACAATTACGGTAGAAATTATACAATTGAATATATGAGCAACTTACTAGGTCTTAAGTATGATAACTATGTTTGGATAGTTGATAGCGGTAATAATACGGATGAATTCCTCTCAGAACTTTCGGTATGGAGCATACTGTTTAATCTCCAATTTAGTCATAATCTTAGAGATAATGTGTATTCTAATCTCCCTATCCTAAATCTAATCAAAGAGGTTAATTTTATCAATCAGTCCCTTTCTTCCTTTAAATCTGAGCAGATGAATATTGTTGAGTGTTGTGTTGAGGAAGTGACACTCTCCTCTGATAGGGTAAGAAGACAATTTAACACTGCTAATTTTGATAAAGAACTCTCCAAATACATTAGTAATTTAGTAAGTAGAGAGGTAGAAAGGGAGAGAGTTAATGTAGAGGTGTATAATGGTAGTAATATTACAGGGCTAGCTAGTAAGTATGCGAGAATAGTGAGACATACAGGGGCTAGAATACTCAGATATGATAATGCTCCTCATTTGTATGAAGAGACTGTTATATATGTTCCAGAGCCAGGAAGTTATCAGAATTCATTGACACTAATTCGAGATGTGGTAGGTAATAATGTGAAGGTAAGAAATGAAAGACCTCCGTTTGTGACAACAGGTGATATTGTTTTAGTTTTAGGTGAGGATATATCGAATTAGTTTTTATTTAAGTAAAATATTTTGTAGAATATACATATTATGGTCATAGCTATCTTTACACTTTTAATATTTTCTCTTGGTTTTATTACCTTTACTTTTGTCGTCAGTAGTAAACTAAGTAAAGATCAAGAAGAGGAGATTTCTGAGGAAATCCGAAACCCTCTAGTTATGCAGGTGCTTGTTCCAAGGGAGAATGATAAGACTCCATTAGCAGCAGAACAGATGTTCGCGTCTTTGCATGGTTTGTTAGGTGAAAACAAACGATGTGAGGATGTAGTAGGATTTGAAATAGTGTCTACAGGAGAGCGAGGGATAAGGTTCTACGTTATATCTCCAAAGCACTTAGCAAAGTTTGTAGAGGGTCAGATATATGCTCAGTATCCAAATGCAGACATTAAATATGTTAAGGACTATACCTTACATAAAAGTTCTAACGGGTCATATATAACTACAGGTGAGATAGAGTTTGTAAAAGACTACATCTTCCCAATTAAGACCTTTAGAGATTTTGAAGTAGATCCTTTAGCCGCTATTACAGGTGCGGTATCAGATTTAAAACCTGGAGAGAGTGCTTGGATTCAGGTATTGATAAGGCCAGTTGCTAATTTCTGGCAAGAGGAGTCAAAAAAATATATTACTGCAATTAGAGAGGGTAAGGATTTAGATAGTAATTTCTTTAAGAATTTAGCTAAAGTCTTCTTAGCTATCGGTAAATCTTTTTCTAGTAGTAGTGAAGACTCTGGTACTAAAAAGGAAATTGTTAGATTAGCACCTGGTCAGGAGGAAGAGCTTTCTCAGATTGAGAACAAGATGCTAAAAGTAGGATTTGAGTTTGTAGTAAGAGTAGTAACTAAGGCTGAAAATCAGATTAGGTCTGAACAGATATTGAGAGATTCAGTTGCTAGTTTTAAGCAGTTTACTACTGCACATCTAAATAGTTTTTCATACTCTGCAGAGGAAAGAGATGCTAAAGAGATATATACGGATTTTGTTAAGAGGAAATTGCCTGAAGAGACTGTAGATATTATGAATATTGAAGAATTAGCATCTGTATTTCATCTTCCTAACATATCTGTAGAAACACCCAATATTGCTTGGAGTAGGTCAAAGAAATTAGAGCCACCTATGAATTTACCTGTAGAGAATGATTACGGTGTATCTGTGTTTGCCGAAACAGATTATAGAGAGCATAAGATTAATTTTGGTATAAAGCCTGAGGATAGAAGGAGGCATTTCTATCTCCTTGGTAAAACTGGTGTTGGTAAATCAACTGTATTTAAGAACATGTTTATTGCCGATATTTTAAGAGGAGAGGGTGCTTGTTTTGTAGATCCTCATGGTGAGGCAGTTGAAGAGCTTTTAGATTTCATACCTCCAGAGCGTATAGATGATGTAGTATATTTTGATCCTACTGATATTGAGAATCCTGTTGGTTTTAATATGTTGGAGTTGAGAGATAAATCTCAGAGGGATTTAATAGCCGATGGAGTGGTAGAGGTGTTTAAGAAGCAGTTTGGTGATTCTTGGGGCCCAAGACTCCAGTATATACTTACAAATGCTGTAGCAACTCTTTTAGAGGCTCAGAATACTACACTATTGGCAGTGATTAGAATACT
>WOZL01000111.1 GCA_011620305.1 Candidatus Dojkabacteria bacterium
TAGCTATCTCTTTATTATTACCTTCTAATTTAAGCTTACTAAAGAATTCCTCTAATTCTTTAATAGGCATTTGTGTTAAATCTATAATATTATTATCATTTATAGTTACTGATAGGGCAAACTGTTTAAGCCTTTGACCATTACAAACAGTACATATCTCATCTTCCATATACTCTTCAATTTGAGAGCGTTTATAATCAGAGTCTGTCTCTTTATAAAGTCTTTCTTGCTCATTTACTACACCTTCATACTCTACATCATAATCTTTTGTTCTTCCGTATCTGTTAGTATAGGTAATTGTATATGTAGGTTTTGTACCTTCTCCGTAGAAAATAAGGTCAAATATCTCTTTAGGGTAGTCTTTTATCTTAGTTTTTAAATCAAAGTTGTGCTCTTCTGCGACCGCTTCCAAAACTCTTTTATTCCAAGTATCTTTTGTCATTCTATTAGCCCATGGAAAGATTCCTCCCTCTAATATTGTTAATCTAGGGTTATAAATTTTTTGTACATTAATCTGTTTTACATGTCCTAAACCAGCACAATTCGGACAAGCACCTTCTGGCGCGTTAAAAGAGAAGGTTGCTGGTGTAATCTTAGGATAGGAAATATTACACTTAAAGCATGTAAATTTCTCTGAATAGAATGTTTCTTTATCTCCAACTCTTACAATTATTTCTCCATCGGCCATATTAGAAGCAACCTCTAATGAGTCTATCAACCTCTTATGGTCTTCATCTTCCCATTTATCCTTACCTTTAAGTCTATCTACTATTAGCTTTATATTATGCTTCTTATTCTTATCCAGATTAATATCCTCAATATCATCTAGATGGTATGTATTACCATCTACCATTATTCTTAAAAAGCCTTTGTTAAGTAAATTCTCAAAGAGTGCTGTATACTCTCCTTTCCTATTTCTAACCAAAGGTGCAAGAATTTGAAATTTCTTATCTTCTTTAAATTGCTTTTCTATTTGAGAGGCTATTTGATGTATGGTTTGAGATTTTATCTCAGAACCACACTTTGGACAGTGAGGTACACCTATATGGCCGTATAGCAACCTTAGATATCCATATATCTCTGTTATAGTACCTACTGTGGATCTAGGATTAGTTCCTGCTGTCTTTTGATCAATCGAGATTGATGGTGAGAGTCCCGTTATTGACTCTACATCAGGCTTTTCCATTAGGCCTAAGAACTGTCTAGCGTATGAGGAGAGTGATTCAACATATCTTCTTTGACCTTCTGCATACAGTGTGTCAAATGCTAAGGAAGACTTACCACTTCCAGATACTCCAGTAAATACTATTAACTTGTTTTTTGGTAATTCTAAGGAGATATTCTTGAGGTTGTGCTGTTTAGCTCCCTTGATTACAATCTTGTCTGTTTCCATTCGATTTATATTATATCATGTGAATGTAGTATAATAGGGGACTTTATGCATCCGTAGCTCAATCTGGATAGAGCAACGCACTCCTAACGCGTAGGTTGTCGGTTCGACTCCGGCCGGATGCGCTTTTTAGTGTATTGTATATGAAGTGAGAACTATTCCTGTATTTTCAGACTCAGTAAGTGTTATTAAATCCTCTCTAGAGGAAGTTACTGTCCAGTATGTAATTCCTTCAGATTCTAGTAAAGGTGTTTTATTATCACCATCAATATCTGAGATATATATGAAGTTGTCTTCTTCAAATTGGAAATATCTAGAATTACTTAACCAATGGATTCTTTTAACTAAGTCAGAATTAAGGTTGTTAATAGGGTGAGTGCCTATAGTAACTGTATGATCGCCTTCCTCTTTATCAAAGATAAATACTTTATAGTTGCCTTGACTATTTATTAGTACCTTATCTCCATCTGGGGAGAATTGTATAACATCAGCAGGATATGTAGAAACAGTTATATATTTACCTGTAGTACTGTTGTACCAATATGTAGCTTCTGTTGTTTTTATATATATACCAGTAAGATCTTGTTTAACAATAAAGTCAGTTATTTCTCCTGTAGTTTGAGTATTTTCAGGGGAGTTAGTAAAATAGCTAAATTGAAAATCAGATCCTCTATAGCTATTTATAAACTCTTTATTACTCTGGAAATATATATTAGGTATTAATGTTGTTTTACCAGAGCCATCCAAATTGTACTGTTCTAAAGAGTAGGTAAGTACACTCTCATCTTCAAGGGTATTATTTCTAAATATATAGAAGTAGCCATCTTCATCAGTAGACCAAACATCTAAATCGTCCACTTTTCTATACAGTAAATGTTTAGTATTTCTTTCAAGATTGTAGGATATGACATCATTATCTGATTCTAATATTAAGAAGTTTTCATCTTTAGCCCAACTTAAGGTGTAATTACTAAATTCTGTCAAAGGTAAAGGAGTAGTTATTATCTCCTCATATTGAGATATTCTTGTTGTAGGTATTACATATTTACTATCGGTAGTTTCTGTTATTATCTGTAATATAGCTTTTTCTCCTGATGGAGATAGCTGTAAATCTAGTTGGGTAATTGGTTCTTCGATATCATTATCTATTTCCAATATTGTAAGTGGGGTAGAGTTAAGTGTCCAGAAACCAGTGTTTATAGTATGATGAAGCAATCGAAGTGATAGACCATCATTAAGTAGCATTAAAAGGTGATTGTTGTTTTTATCAACCCAATAATTGTCTAGAGTTAAATCTGATTGAAATACCGTTTCCTCTTCGAATTCTGTTCTTATTAAATAGGCAGAAACAGGAGTAGATTTCTCTTCAACTATATCCACATCCTTGTTCCAATCATAGTAACCCTCTCTTGATACTCTTACATTGTAGGTGCCTACATCTAAGGTAGTACTCTTTGCAGTTCTTCCTTTATGTTGGCCATTTACATATATATTTGCTTGTGATGGGGAGCTATCTACTGTTAAAACTCCTACCTGTTTTATAGATTGATCTAGTAAATCAACTCTCCATCCTTGTACATACAGAAAGATAAGCAAAGCTCCTGTATATACAGCAAAAGTTGCTAATACGGAGGTAAGAATAGCGGTAAACTTTTTTGAGGTTTTCAACTTCATTGTATTGTTAGTATATCATAACTTGGTATAATGTTAGCATGATAGGAAAGAAATTAGGAATAGATTTAGGAACTGCTAACTCTGTAGTATATGTACAGGGTGAAGGTATTGTCTTTGTAGAGCCAACAGTGGTGGCTATTGATGTTAATAACTATAAAGTTATTGCAGTAGGTACTGAGGCTAAAGAGATGATAGGGAAGACTCCTGATAATATTGTAGCTAAAAGGCCTCTTAGAAATGGAGTAATTGCTGATTCTAGAGTAACAGAAGCATTGCTTAAGTATTTTTTTGATAAAGCATTGGGTAAAGCAAGATTTTTTAAACCTGATGTAGTAATAAGTGTACCTGCAGGTATTACAACTGTAGAGCAAAGAGCTGTACTTAAAGCAGCTAATTCTGCTGGAGCCAAGAATATTACTTTACTACCTGAACCTCTTTTAGCAGCTTTAGGTGCAGGATTACCTATAGAGACCTCTTCGGGTAATATGATAGTTAATATGGGTGGTGGTACATCTGAGATAGCCGTACTGTCTCTTGATGGTATTGTTAAGTATGACTCTTTAAGGGTAGCTGGAGATGCTATAAATGAGGCCATTATTACCTATATGAGAAAGAAAAAAGGTATTTTAATTGGTGAACAGACTGCAGAGAAAGTTAAATTTGAGATAGGTTCAGCATTAGAAATGTCTAAGCCCCTAGAGATGGAGGTTAGGGGTAGAGATATTGGTGCTGGTGTACCAAAGGCTATTATGGTTAACTCAAATGATATCGCTCAGGCTGTAAAAAGTCCTTTAAAGAAGATAATACTGTCTATTAAGGGTGTGTTAGAGCAAACACCCCCAGAACTATCGGCCGATATTATAGATAGAGGTATGGTAGTCACTGGTGGTACGGCACTTTTAAGAAATATAGATAGATTAATAGCTAAAGCTACTGGTGTACCAGCTCATGTAGCAGATGAGCCTATATACTGTGTAGCAAAAGGTACTGGTATTGCTTTAGAGTTAATTAGCTCTGGTAAGAGGGTATTTGTATTTGAAAAGAGTATTACTTAGTGTATCATTATATATGCTTGATATATTCACAAAGAAAGGTAAAAGTGCTTTAACTCTAGAAGAGGTAACTGAACTTCTACAGCATCTCCGTATTCCATTAAGTCTTGTTTTTACCCCTACAAACTTAAAAGAGGAGAAGAAAAAGTTCTTTAGCTCAGATACGTATGAGCCTGTATTTGAGTACAAGGTGGTCAAAAACAGAAATGATGAGATATTAAAAGAGTTAGCAAATGTTAAGCTAATTTCCGATGTAGATCCTCGTATTTCAGATTTCTATATTAAATTAATAGAGTCCAAGAAGCTTGCTAGTGATTTAATGCATAGTGTTGGTAACAATGACTTGGTTACAGAATTATCATTAAAGAAGTATAGAGCTCCTTCCGCGACTCTTTTTAGAAATTCTGCTAGGGTACTCAGAGGTAAGCTTGATAACTATGATGTTAAAATTAATAAGAAGATAGATAGGGGAGAGAAGCTTCACTATGAGCAAATTGAGAATGTTTTTAATGTAGCTTTCGAGATGCTTGGTTTAGAAGGCTGGAGTGTTGCTACCTCTAAAAATATCTCCAAAAATGGTATTAAGGTTGGTATAAAGAGAAAACAAATATTAGTTGATTCAAATATTACTAGGTCTGAGTTTAAGATTAAGAAAACTTTAATACACGAAGTCGGTACTCATGTACTTAGGTCTATTAATGGTTTTGAGACTGGTTTTCCTGCTTTAGGCAATGCCAATTTAACGTCATATTTAGATATTGAAGAGGGGTTAGCTACTTGGAACGAAGAGTCTATGGGATATCTTACAGATAAGTGGTTAAAGAAGAAAGCTGGTATGGTTTGGGCTATCTATTTAGGTGAGAATTTAAGTTTTAGGGAGCTTTATAATGCCCTTTCTGGTAATTTTTTAAAGTACTCTTCATGGGATATTGCTTATAGAGTTAAAAGAGGGCTAGAGGATACTAGTTATCCAGGAATATATGGGAAGGATATTGTGTATTTTAGAGGTTTTAGAAAAGTTAAAAGGATATTAGAGAAAGATCCTACCATGTATGAGAAGTTTTATGCTGGTAAAATAGATTACAAAAGAACTCGTTGGGTAGATGAAGGTTTGCTAGCTAAGCCAAAGATTGTACCTACTAAGGAGATGTGGAAAGAGATTTTTAAAAAGGCAGGAATTTAGAAAGCAGTAATAATGGCTTCTGCAATATTAATAGGTGTACCATCTTCGATTTTTGTTTCGTATGCTTTAAAGCCAGGATGTAAGCTTATCTCTTGTAGATAAGGTTTTTCATTTTTATACATAAAATCGACGGCTATAAAATTGGCTTCTAAAAGCTTTGCTACCTTTTTAGCTATAGTAGATATTTCTTTACTAGGATTATTGTACATACTGTACTTTCCCTTATTTACTGTCATAAATCCTTTTGTAGCTTTTCTTTTCCAACCTCCTATCACTTTACCTTGCTTTACAAATACTCTTATATCCTCAGCTTTATCAGCAAATTCTTGTATAAAGAAGTTAGATAGATCTTGTCCTTTAAGTCCTTTTTGAGAGAAATCTTTTGGAGAATCTATCTTGTATACATTCTTTTTTACTACCTCTTTACCCATTTTTTTCTCCAGTCTATTCACTCCTGAGTACTCTTTGATAATTATAGGGTAGTCATCTAGTATGTTTTTGTTTAAATAATCACCATCTGTACGGTAGTAGGTGTCAAAATAGGGGATATCGTGTGTTGAACAAAATTGAGCAGTGAATATTTTGTTGTAGTAGGGCATGTTTTTGATGGCCTTACTATTTTGTACTAAAATCTTATCTTTATTTTTCGAGGTATTGTAATGATCAACCCAGTCAAATATCAAACGCTTGGTTTCATACTCCTTTGGATTATGTAAATTGTGCCCCCTAAAGATAATATGGGAATATTGTGAAATGTCAGTTCCGTCTACTCTTATAGATGTTTCACCATCCTTGAGCAAAAATTCTATTTGAGTTAAGTATGCAAAACTATAGGGAATATCTTTATTTGCTAATTCAGACATTATTCTCTCAACAGCAGTAGAGTATTTTCCTTTTCTAGGACCTTTGACTCTATGCTCCTTGTCAATTATTAGATATTTCATATCCTTTTAATCTTTTGAATTAATTTCTTTCTTCTATACTTTCTAAATACTTTCATTACCTTTTTGTTATTTCTAATCTCTTTGGTTAAAAATAGTGTATCGATTCTATCAAATCCTAATCCATGTTCTTTTACTTCATCAATATCCCTGTATTGTAAGATTATGGTGTCTAATAGTGCATTAACTTTTAGAGCCTCTATAGCTTTCCAGGTTTCTATATCTTTGTTAAATTCTGAATTATTGATAATAATATTATTATTTTTGTAAAAACCTATATTAGAATCTTTATCAATTACCCTCTTATTTCTCAGTAGAGTAGGTATATCATCTTTTGTTTGACCAATTACTACGATTTTTTGAGTTTGGTTATCTTTTAATAGTTGCTCTATATAGTAGTCTAGTGCGTCTGTTCTTTCTTGGCCTATTACTGGGTAGAAGTTAAGATATGATTCTGGCATAGTATTAACCTCTAATATTGCCCCATTTTCTTTTGTAAGTGGTTTAGAGATATCATTACAGATAATATCGAGTCCAAGAGTAAAGACATGCAAGGTAGCTGCGATAGATTCTGCAATGGTCTTTATTTCAGGGGCTACTTTATCTGTAAAGTCTTCAGTTATACCACCTCTGCTCATACTTGCTACATTTCTTACATATACTCTTTGATCTTTTTTAGGTATTGATTCAAGTGTAAGACCATTTTTCTTAAGAAATTGTATAAGTGGTGGATCAATCTCAATGGGTTTTAAGATATGTGCAGGGTTAGTTAAGTCTCTTCTAGGGTCTTTGTTTTCTTTTAGTATTAATTCTTCAATTGTATTTTTACCATTTCCTACAACAAAAGCAGGAATTCGCTTTGTGCAAGCTTTAAGTACCCCATTGATAACTAGAAGCCTATAATCAGCACCATTTTCATCTCCCTCTGCCTGTTCCTGTATCATTATCTTCTTTTGCCAATTCTTACGATTCTTTTCTCCAATTTTTTCTTTAGCATAATCAAAGGCTTGGTATGCTTTTTCTTTAGTTTTTATACCTACAGTTACTCCATTACCTCCAGTCAGTCCAGTTGGTTTAATAACTATTGGCTTCTCATACTGATTCCAGAGCTTATCAATATCCTCCTTATACTTAACAATATCCCATTTAGGTAGGGGTAAACCCATTCTTTCAATAATTTTGTTAGTAGCCCATTTATCTTGTTGTATATTTTTAGCAAAGCTAGAGTCTTTACTGGATGATATTGAGCAAGTAATTTGTGAGCCTTTTCCACAGCCTAAGGTGTAGTATCTATTCCATTTATATCCATAACCTTCATTAATTCCAGGTATAATACCTTCGTCTACTAGGCTTAAGGTTGTTTCGTATCCTTTCTGTTGGGCTTTGTGTAATATTGGTATAGTAGACATAGATTTAAGCTGCATTTTGATTACTGTGTTTAGTAAGTAATCCTTAGCTTTCTCATATGATATTTTGCCTTTTGATAAATCTCTAAGTGTATTAGAGGACTCTCTCCATAGTGCTGGTAATTTTGACCTTATAGTAAGAACATTGTTTTCATTTGTATATGATTCGATGAAAATAGGGTGGAAATTTTGTATTAAGTCTAAGAGCTTATTTACATCTTTACTCTGATCAATATCCTCTATCTCTACATATGTAGTAGGGGATTGTAGGTTAAGTCCTTGTACTGTATTAATATTCTTCATAAGCTAGTTTATGAATTTAAATATTTGTCTCGTATATATTCCATTATAGGTACGGCAACTTTTACCACTTTACCTTCATGTACTTTATAGTGCAATCTTAGACCTGGATTATAATTAATTTCGTTTATTGCACATTTACTCTTTTTACTAATATTAGGAGTAATGATATCTATACCACCAAATTCCATACCTATAGCTTTTGTTGTTCTAATTGCAAGATCTTTATAGTAATCACCAACTTCTGCCATACACTCTTGAGTAGTACCTCCAGCAGATAGATTACAGCTATATCGTAGTTTAATTCTCTCTCCAAGTTTTGGTATAGAATCCAATGTCATATTATGCTCTCTAAGTCTAAGTTCTACTTCATTATCGGCAGTTATAGGCTTTAAAATATTCTCTTTCCTATCTATATTACTAATATCAATTAGTTCTTTAACAGTATTTTTACCATTACCAATAATTTCAGCAGCTTTTCTTCTCACAGCCCCTACAACTTTCTCTCCTACGACGAGTAGTCTGTAATTATCACCATGAACGAATTCTTCACCTAATACCTCTGTACCACTCTTTGATCTGTTTTTCTCTTTAGCAAGCCTATATGCTTTGATAACATCTTGCTCAGTACTTGGGAGTATAGTAATGCCTATACCACCAAGTTGTTGTGCTGGTTTAATAACAATCTCTTTGTAAGCATCAAAGAATTTAATAGCATCAATAGGGCTATCTATAGGGACTTGTTTAGGTACTGGTAAATCTGCTTCAGTAAGGACTAAGTTAGTAAGGTGCTTTCTTTTAGCTATAGTGGAGGAGGGTGAGTTGGTTAGGGGTGTTGCAGTATTAATTATAAACCATACCTTATCTTTATAATCGAATTTTGCTAATAGTCTATGTACTAGTACCTTGTATTTTATATCTAAGATATCTGCAGCTTCTAAGTAGTAAGCTAAGTGTACATTTCCAGCCTCTTTTAAATACTCTTTGTATGTTTTCATAATAGTTTTTATTTAAATGTTTTAGTTGTATCTATTAGATAGCCAGCTAACTCTTTTCTACCGATTACTAGGGTATATATTATGTCATCTGTGATTACGGCTTCAATATCTTTTAGTTCTCCAGCTAATTTAATAACAATTTTTATAACTGGTCTTATATTTATCTGCCCATCTTCTACAACTTTAGCAAGACGTTCAATATCCTCATGTTCTACAATTTTCTTCCCTTCAGTGTCAATATATTCCTGTGCTTCTTTAAAGGTATCAAAGCTTTTAGGCACTTCAGCATTTTTAAAAAATTTTGTAGCATCTCTAAAACCTATTCTATTAGCAAGACTACTAGAAATACGGGAGGTTAAAACTCCTGTGTCCATAAAGCTATTAGTAATCTCTTTATCAACTTTAATCTTCTGCTTCTTCTTTCTCATTGATACAGCAGGCTTATGATATACATTCACTTTCTCAACAATGTTTACTACCTTTCTACCACTAATTGATTCGATACTTTCCTCTACCTCTCCACCAAAGAGGTTTTTTCCTAATCTAAGACCATGCTTTATGCTTTTTACATCAAGCCCTTTAGCTTTTTCCAATCTCCATCTAAGGCCAGCTTGATTAGCTACCTGTATTCCTAGACCAGGTCTGGCATTTACCTCAAATACAATTGGTCCTTTGTCTCTATCTATGGCTATATCTACACCAATATATCCAAGTCCTGTAAACTTTTGGCACTTAAGTGCTATTTCTAAAAGATTATCCCAATCAGGTATTTGTATACCACTTAATATTTTATTCTGTTTAAGGTCCATAGTTTTATCTATTAGTTCATATGTATCACTTATTAAGCTATTAGGGTCCATATGCATAGAGTAGGTGGTAATGCCTGTTCCTATATCTATACCAGTACATATTGCTCCTGTATGTAAGTTAGCTGTACCGTTAGATCTTTTAGTAGGTAGTCTTGTCATAGCCATGATAGGGATACCGTTAAAGCAGATTATTCTAATATCAGGTACACCTTTATATGAGTACTGTTTAAGTAGTGGGTCTGTTTTTACTCTTTCTTCGATAATTGCTATATCTTTTTTAGATCCCATGGAGTATCGACCTTCAAGGATATTCTCTATGTGTAAGATGATATCTCTTTGAGTCATTATCCTACCATTTGGTCTTATCCAAGCATTCTCTCCTTTTTTCTTACCATAGAATACTATTATCCCATTTCCTCCAGTACCTTTATTGGGCTTTATTACAAAGCTTTTAGGTATTGAATCCCAATCTAGAAATTGTAATTGCTTTTTAGTTCTAATTAGTTTGTAGACCTCAGGAGTCATTATTTTTTCTCTTCGAAGTACTCTTTTAGTAAGTATCTTATTATCAGCTATTTTTTTAGCTGAAGGGGGATAGTAGGGTCTAATATTCTCTTGGTTTCTTCTATTAAG
>WOZL01000012.1:0-8548 GCA_011620305.1 Candidatus Dojkabacteria bacterium
ACTAAGGTGTCTCTAAATATTAATAAATTAAAAGAGAGATTAGGGATTGATATATCTAAGGAAGAAATTACTGAAATTTTAGAGAGTATTGAGTATCAGATAATCGAGACCTCAGAAGAGTATATTACTGTACAGATACCAGTATTTAGACAGGATATAGAGATAGAAGAAGATGTATATGAAGATATAATTAGAATCTATGGATATGATGAAATCCCTCCTAAATTACCTCTTAAAGAGATACATACCAATAAGAAGCCTGAAATATTAAGTTTAAAGCTAGAGATAAGAAAAATACTATCTAATTCAGGTTGCAATGAGTTAATCTCGTATAGCTTTACCAATGTTGATTCACTTAAAGCAGTTAATCAAGATCCAAACAGCTGTTTTAAGATTAAAAATCCACTATCTAAAGATTTAGAACTTATGCGACCCTCTATACTCTCCAGCTTACTTGAGAAAGCTAAACTTAATACACAACAGGGTATTGAGACTTATGCTATTTATGAAATGGGAATATCTCACCAGAAGGATTCTTTGAATCAAAACAATTTACCTTTAGAAGAGTGGAAGCTTAGTTTCCTCTTTACAGACTCAAAGTGGTTAATTGATGGTAACCCTTACTATCAAGCTAAAAGATATCTAGAAAAAGTCCTAAATACTCTTAAAGTAAGAGATATTGAGTACACATTACTTCCAGATGATAATTTTGAAGATCTTCCTAAATGGGTTAAAACAGTATCTGGTTCATTTGAGCCAAATAGTACAGCTACTATTTCTGCACAAGTGGGGGATAGCAAGGTAATATTAGGGATTTTAGGTGAGATTAATTTACAGGTTAAACACAATCTTGGCTTAAACACCTTCACATCTGGATTTGAAATTAGTTTAGAACAATTGAATCTCGTTAAACATAGAAGGTTAAGACATAAATCTGACTCACAGTTTCCATATATTACTCAAGATATATGTTTTGTTGTGCCTGATAGAGTTACATATGGGGAACTTTATAAGAAGATTCTTGACATAGTAGCTGATAAAAATATTAGAAGTGAGATTGAGTGTATAGATATATATAAAGAAGAGGGTTCTGAGAATAGGAATATTACACTAAGAATATCTTTAAGCAATATTAACAAAACTTTAAAGGATAAAGATTTTCAAAAAATTAGAGATAAACTAGAGAAGAAAATTTCTAACCTAAATATTACTATTAAAGCCTAATCGTAGATTACTGTCACTGTAGCACTGTCATATGCTGTACCTCCAACTATCGCTCTCGCTTTAATTGTATAGTTACCCTCACCACCACTAGAATCATTCCAATCAGCCATCCAATTAGTTCCGTTTAAACTAGCTGGTACAATTTTAGAGTAACCACCACCAGATTTTGTGATGTAAAAATTCACTGAGCTAGCAGTACCTGAAACAGTTGCCTTTAGATTAACTGGAAAACTTATATTGACACCATTGGCTGGAGAAGTAAGAGAAACTGGAGATGTACTACCAGTAACTACGAAATTTACTGATGCGCTACCTGTCTTCCCCTTATTATCTTTAACTAAAACATTTAAAGTATGTGTACCTACACTCATACTTGATGGAATAGCGTAAGTGAAAGAGTATGTACCATCTGCATTTATTGATGTACCACTAATTGGGCTACCATCAATGCTTACTGTAAATTCATCTATAGACTCTAACACCCTAACAGTACCAGATATTGTTATATTCTTACCTACCTCAAATGCCTGGGAGGGTGTAGGTGAAGTAATCTCTACTACTGGAGCATTATCAGGACCAAGAGGTAGAGGACATATACCTGAATCTGGTTTGGTAGTTAAGTACTTAGAACCCTCTATATTCTCAATATATCCTTCATATGTTTTTTGCTGTTGACGATTCTCTAACTCATTATTTAGTAATATATACTCCTCAACTAAGTCATATTTCTTAGCAGCTTCTACATTCTCAGCAATCAGGCTATTAGCTTTACAGATATATACAATTTCTCGCTCATCTTTAGCTGGAGCATTACCCTGAATATATATACTTGCCTCAGAAGGACAATCAACTCCATCTTGAGCTACCTTACCTGTATCTGTACACACCTTTGTAGAAAGTATCCCTGATGGTCTTGTAAATGTGCCAACTGGATACTGATCGGCTACTCTTTGAGTAAATGCATGAACAATCTTAAGGGGTACAATTGAACCCCAAGCTCCTGGCATATCCTCATTATTATTATTCCCTCCCCAAACTCCTACAGATAGGTTAGGGTGATACATCATTGTCAGTACATCTTTAGGACCGTTAGTAGTTCCTGTTTTGTAACAAACCTTTTTACCCTGAACATTGTATGCATTACCACCGATCCTATCACCATGACCTCCTAAGTCACAAAGCATATAGTTAAGTGCATATATCTGTTTCTCATCAAAGACTCTTTGTGATACTGGCTCCTCTTTCTCATAGAGTACCTCTCCAGCAGAAGTCTCTACTTTAAGTATTGGTGTTATATCAACTCTAACCCCCTCGTTAGCAAATACTCCAAAGGCTGCAGTGTGCTCTAGAAGTGTCATCTCACCAGAACCAAGTGCCAAACTCAAACCGTAGTTAGCCTTATCACTCATAGTTGTAATACCCAGTTTCTCTACAACATTTATAAAAGAATCTATACCCGCTAACTGAAGAGTATACACAGCTGGTAGGTTTCTAGATTGAACAAGAGCCCTCCTTGCAGTCATCAATCCGTAATATTTAAAGTCCCAGTTAACTGGTTTATAGTTACCAAAGCTCATCTTTAAATCAGGAGCTTCAGTCCAAGGTCCATATCCTTGGGTAATAGCTGCTAAATACGTATATGGTTTAGCAGATGAACCTGTCTGTCTTAAACTTGTAGCAACGTTTACATTACCATCTACTCTTGGATCCTCAGTATTCCAGTAATCTACAGAGCCAACCATAGCTATTACTTCTCCATTGTTTGGATCTATAGCGACTAGAGAACCATTATAAAGATTGTATCTATGAGCACTCTCCACACCTTTCTTAACCTCCTCCTCAGCAATTTCCTGAAGCGTATAATCAAGAGACGTAGTTACCTCTAAACCTCCACTTCTTACTACTTCTGCGCCATACTCTTCCTCAAGTAAGTTCCTTACATAGAATACAAAGTGAGGAGCTTTAATATCTGTTCTTTGCTTTTTGAACTCTAACTCTTCTTCCTTGGCAGCTTGTATCTCTTCCTCAGTAACACCTGTCAACTTAGAGTTTTTAAGCATCTGATTTAAAACAAATTCTTCTCTTTCCTTAGCTAGCTCTGGATTGGTACCATAAACAGGGGAGTAGGTACTTGGACTACTAATAATACCTGCTAGAAGTGCGCTTTCTGCTAGAGTTAATTCACTAGCACTCTTTCCAAAATGTACCTGGGACCCAGCTTCAAAACCGTAGTTTACATCACCTAACCAAACCTCATTAATATACATCTGCAGAATTTGATCTTTTGTTAGAGATTGTTCAACCTGCATAGTAATTAGAGCCTCTTTTATCTTTCTTGAATAGGTTTGCTCATATGCCTCATCGCCTAAAACATCGTAAAGGATAGTGTTTTTAACCAACTGTTGGGTTAATGTACTACCACCTCGTACAACCTGACCTGCCATTAAATTTTGTAAAGCAGCTTTAGCAATGCCAGCATAATCAAGTCCTTTATGTTGATAGAATTCAATATCTTCTGCAGCTAGTATTGCCCACTTAGTATACTCTGGCACATCTTCTATAGAGATAAACTCTCTGTTTTGGTCTCCATATACTGTATAAAGAAGGATGCCATTACGATCATATATCTTAGTACTCTGATCTGAAACCCTTTCAACAAGCTCATCAGGAGAGGGTAGGGAACTCCTAAGATTCTTTAAATAAATTCCAACACCCAAGACACCAATACAACCTATGAAAAATATTACTGCAACAGCGATATATCCAAACTTCCTTAACTTGTTCTTATCAATACCAAGAAAACCTTTCTGCTTAGATGTTGTTCTCTTTTTCTTACCACTATATTTTTTAAATCTATCCAACTTTCCGACACTCAGCTTCTCTCTTCTGCTTCCCCTTCTTCTTTTACTCATTTTACTACTCTTCTTTTTGTTGGATGACATAGATACACTGTACTTCATAATCTAATTTTCATAATTAAGGGTAATATAATATAGTCGATTTAGTTAAAAATCTCAATCAAATATAGTATATCAAGAACAAGGTAGTAATCCAATTATTAAATAAAGAAACCAAAGTTATAAAGTTTGATATTAAAATCCATATAACAAGTTTAGATTTCCGAATAAAATGTGTTACTTTTGCTGTAGTAAGCTTTTAAAATGAAAGAACCTCGTGTCTTAGTTATAAATATTGGAACTACTTCCACCTGTATGAAAAGCTTACAGGAAGTTAACATATGGAGAGTTACACATACCTCAGTACAACAATCAATACCCATTATTAAAAAACAGTACATAGATTTATTCTGCATTGAGGCTAATTACTTTAATCAGCAGATCGCACATCTTCTTACATTGATTAAAGATAACAGCTTGAAAAGTAATATTTTGGCTATTATCCCTAATGAAAGAGATATTAAGCAGCTATTTCTTAAATATGGGGCTGACGATTATCTATGCAAACCTTACAATTGTGAAGATTTAATTCTCAGATGTAAGAAATTAACTCAATGTCTGTCTTTAAACTACAGTGCTGTTTATGAAAAAAGTTCTATAAGATATGAGAGAAAGTTTAATAGAGTAATGTATAAAAATACCTACATTCCTTTAACACCAACAGAGAATATAATAATGCAATTACTGATTAAACAACCAATTATTACTCAAGAAGAAATTAAGAAGTATTTAGAAACAAAATTTGGAAAGAAATATAGTGAGAAGTATATAACTGTAATAATTCATAGAATACGTAAGAAAGTTAAACTCTCTATAGGAAGAGATTTAATCAGAAATAAATACGGAAGTGGTTACTACATAGTCTAAATTCTTTTCTTCCATTCATTAATCTTAGCTATAGCCTCAAGAGGAGTCATGTTATCAATATCCAATTCCTGAATCTCTCTTTCTATTTCACTTTCCTTTGCAGTAAATAGGGGATATTGAAAAGTGTTTTTTTCTAAAATTTTACTTTTACTAAATAGTGCGTCAGTATCTCTAATCTCACTCTCTTGACTAAACATCTTTTCCTGTTCAAAACTCTCTAATATTTCATTTGCTCTATTTATAATTTCATCAGGTAACCCGGCCATCTTAGCAACATATATTCCATAGCTCCTGTCTGTCCCTCCTTCAACAATCTTTCTAAGAAATATAACTGTACCTTCTTCTAAATCTTCCTCCACTAAAACATTTAAGTTTTTAATTTTCTCTGGAATTCTTTCTGAGAGTCTAAGTAATTCATGGTAGTGAGTGGCAAATAGAGTTCTAGCTTTAATATTTTTAACTAAATACTCAGCTAAAGCCCAAGCAATACTTACACCATCATATGTACTAGTTCCTCTTCCGACCTCATCTAATATTACTAAGCTATACTTAGTAGCGTTATTTACAATATTAGCAGCTTCATCCATCTCTACCAT
The DNA here is from genome assembly GCA_011620305.1 of Candidatus Dojkabacteria bacterium. Taxonomy (GTDB): domain Bacteria; phylum Patescibacteriota; class Dojkabacteria; order SC72; family SC72; genus WOZL01. The sequence continues at coordinate 5,645 of WOZL01000012.1, forward strand.
AAAGGTGCTTCTTCCACTACTAAGATCATCACTTGCCCCAACTCTAGTGAATATTCTATCAACTATGGAGATCTTAGCTGAACTTGCGGGAACAAAACATCCTATTTGAGCTAGTAAAACAATGGTAGCAACCTGCCTAATATATGTAGATTTACCTGACATATTAGGCCCTGTAAGAATACACATATTTGCAGAATTAAAATCTAAATATGCATCATTAGATACAAAACTCTCCTCAGTCATTTCTTCAACAATTGGGTGTCTACCATCCTTTATCTCCAATATCCCATCTTCTTCACCAATATCTACTATCTCTGGTTTATTGTATTCAGAAGTAATAGCTAGGTTAGCAAAGCCAGTTAACACATCAAGCCTAGCAATTTTTCTACCAACTCTTTGTAAGATATCTATTTGGTTAATAAAGCTGTCTCTAAATTCACAAAAGAGAGCATACTCTAATTCAAAAAGCTTCTCTTGAGAATTAAATATTATATCCTCTTTCTCTTTTAACTCTTCCGTTACATATCTCTCACTATTCACCAAAGTCTGCTTTCTAATATATCTATCAGGTACTTTATCCTGATGTGTTTTTGTGATCTCAATGTAGTATCCAAACACTTTATTTGAATCAATCTTAAGTGATGAAATACCTGTCTTCTCCTGTTCTTCTTTCTCAAATCTTTTAATCCAACCTTTACTATCACCTGTAATCTCTCTTAATTCATCAACTTCTTCGTTATATTCATCTTTAATTATACTTCCTTCAGTAATTGCAGTAGGTGGATCATCTGCAATCGCATTATCTATCCTATCTACAATTTCAGATAGTTTGTCTATATCTTGGATATATTCATCTTTAAGTAATTTTGAGATATTTAAGACAGCATTAAGAGAAACCTGAAGAGCATTAAAATCTCTAGCATTAACTCTACCCAAACCTATCTTACCAACAATCCTCTCTATATCACTTACTGAAGAGAGCTCTTCTCGAATACTATTAAGTAAATCTCTATCATTTACGAACCTCTCAACCATTTCTAATCTCTCATCGATACCTTTCTTATCTATCAAAGGATTAAGAATCCAGTTATAGAGTAGGCGAGAGCCCATTCTTGTTTGAGTATGGTCAATTACAGAAAATAGAGAATCTTTAATGCTACCACTATACGCTCCTGCAACCAGTTCTAGGTTCTTTATGGTGGCTCTATCCAATATCATCTTTCCCTTTATATTTATCTCTTTTGGTTTCTCAATATGTTTGGGCTCCATTAACTGAGTCTCCTCAATATATTTAAGAATCATAGCTACTGATATTAGCTGCTCATCTTCATCAAGTGAAAGAGATTTAAGGGAATTAACATTGTAAAAGTCTTGAACAAAATCTTTAGCGTAAGTTGTATTTCGAACCCCTTTATCTATAAATTGGATGGGTGTATTCCCAAAATTGTATTTAGTACTGTTTTCTATAAGAAGCACCTCAGCTGGCTTATACGAAGACATTAAAGTATCAATATTATCCTCATTTGCAGGCATTTTAAGTGTTAGGAATTCTCCAGTAGACATATCACATATAGATACACCCATCAATTTCTTGCCAATATAGAAGGATGCTAAATATGAATTCTTAATACTGTCTGCCTGATCTCCCTCTAAGGTACCTGGGGTAACTATTCTAGTGACACCTCTTTTTACAATACCCTTAGAAAGTTTAGGATCTTCTAGTTGATCAACAATAACAACACAGTAACCAGCATCAATTAACTTAGGCAAATACTGATTTAATGCTTTATGAGGAAATCCTGCTAGTGGAGTAGGGTTACTCTTTTTATCTCTCGTGGTAAGTGTAATATTTAATATTTTGGAAGCAATCTTGGCATCATCACCAAAGGTTTCAAAAAAGTCTCCCATTCGAAAAAGCAAAATTTTATCTGGGTACTGCTTTTTGAAACTCATATACTGCTCCATCATAGGAGTTTGTTTCACTTTCGACATAGTTTTGGATTATAGCATAAGAAAGAACTATTTACTCAGTATCAACTCTGCTTCTTTTTTAGCTACAAGCTTGCGCATATCAACTAACTTCTCTGGTTTTACAGATACTCCATATACACCCTTTTGAATACACTCTGCTACAAGTTTCTCATCGTCTTCACATATTACGGTAATTCGAGATTTGGAAGGTTTAAGTATATCAACTACACCATCTACAACTTTCAATATGCTGTTATTAGAAAGTGAGTACTTAGATTTCTTATCATCCAAAGAGATACCCTGCATCTGCTTAGCAATCCTAGGCATATTTAAAACAACTCCATCAATCTTAGCTTTAACAATTTCATCTACTAATATGACCTCTGTAGGATTATCTATTACAGCATATACATTAAAACTAGAACTTCTTCTTAACCCTATACTAGATAGAGTCTTTTTAAACTCTCTCATATTTTCAACACTCATTGGAGCATGTACACCTAAAGAAACATTTCTCTTTTTGTATAGATCTCTAATTCTTTTAACAATCTTCAAAGTTCTTCTTAAGAATTCTGGATTATTTAGATAGTGCTTTAAACCGAATTGATTATCAGATAGCTCAGAATTTTCCATTGAGGAACCTTTAGTAATATCTCTAAATTGTTTAACAGTACTTGATCCAATTGTAACTATTACCTCATCACCTTGAGCTAGTTCAATAATTTCACATGCTTTCTCTGATATGTCATTTGCATATTCTACAAATTTCTTATCTTCAACATAAGCCATTAGATGCCTACCTTCCTCAATCATCAATTTATCTAAATCTAGATATGCTATACCATGTGAATTACCTACATACTCTCTCAATTTCTTGTTTTCTAATGTAGGCATTATAAAGACCTTAGTAGCAGTAGGAGACAAAGAGCTATC
>WOZL01000012.1:8648-10037 GCA_011620305.1 Candidatus Dojkabacteria bacterium
CCAATACCAGACACTAAGAAATCCTCTCTTGTTTGTACCCTGGTTTCACTCTTTTTACTGTTTCTATCTATACTCTTAGCAACTTTAACCAATTTTTCTAAATCTTCATTCTGTTCTTTCTTCTGCTTTTGAACTATCTTCTTAGCTTCATTTACAGCTCTATCTTCTATCTTACCAATATCTCTATATCTCTCAACAAAAGCTATCACTACTTCACGAAGTGTATCTCTATCCTCTCTAACAATACTTACTTCTGGTACTTTAAACTCTTTATCTAAAGATTTATTCTGAAGTATCCATATACGTCCACCAGCTTGCACCCATTCAACATTCTGTATCTCTCTCGACTTATTTTCAATCACTAGCGCTATCTTAGCTACCTCTTCTAAATGTCTTTCATCTAATTTCTGTCTATGACTCCAAGTAGGGGATATGGATATCTTCTCTACAGAATTTTCCTTCTTCTTAGAACCAACTGTCCTTACTCTCATCCACTCTTGAGGTGAAATATGTTTCTCTACAACTGACAAGTCTTTTTTGTTAAGTACATACGTATCTGGTGTAATCTCTCCACTCGCTATTACATCACCTAAACCGTAGACTGCTTCAATACTCATCTTACTTTTGTCTTGGGTAATAGGGTCTACTGTAAACGCTACACCAGAAACCTCCGCTTGTACCATTTTCTGTACAACTACTGCTACCTTTACTTCAGAAAGGTCAATATTTTTGTTAGCAGCATACATTACTACATCATCAGTTAATACAGATGCGTAAACCTTTTTAATTGCTTCTAGAAGGTCATCTATATGTCTTACATTTAGAAGTGTAGTAAATACTCCACTAAAAGAGACATCTTTTCTTGAAGGAAATACTACAGAAGATCTAACAGAAACCCATGAGTCTGTAAAACCAGAAATTCTAGTATATGAAGTTTTGATTTCATCAATCAATTCATCAGAAAACTTTGTTTTGAGAATACTCTTTTCAACCTCTTCTTCCTCTGGATTCTTTTTCTTCTCAGTAAGCTTATCAATATCTCTGTCTAAACTCTCGAAAACAATATCTTTGTATACAGAGGAGTCTATAACAAAGAACTCAGGTACTGGTATATCCATATCCTTAAGTCTAAAAAGGCTTAGACCTTTTCTACCAACAGTATTCTCACGGAGATTCTTAGATAGATGATCTTCCCAAAAATATACATATGTTTTAGATTCAGATTTACTCATCCAGAGTAGGGCAGTTAAAATTAACTAGGACAAGTGCTACTAAATATTAGCGTTAAATATTTAAACTTGCAAGCTAAAGAGGGGACTAATGTCCCCCCTTATATTTCAAATCCTGAAATATTACCTATTTCTTTCGGTTAAATGCGTATATTGAGCT
>WOZL01000046.1 GCA_011620305.1 Candidatus Dojkabacteria bacterium
GTGTTAAGAAGTATGCTAACCAAATTGTAAAAGAAGGAAATATAATTGTAAAGCAAAGAGGAACTGTATACCATCCAGGGATAAATACATATCTCTCTAAAGATTACTCTATTCATGCTAAAACAGTGGGAGTTGTAGCTTTTAGGAGAATGTCAGGCCACAAGAGAGGAAAGTACTATGTGGATGTGATAGAATCAAAGTAGTATGACTCAACCAAATATTATTCAGATTGAGAGTAAGAATGCCTTACTTGAGTTACTGCTCGATGATAGAGACTTTGAGCGAATATATGTCGCTTCTAATGCTTTTAAAGATCAAAAAACTAGAGAAATTGTAAAAATAGCAAATGAGAAAAACATCCCAATTATTAAGGTTCCTAGAAGAGTTCTTAGTAGAAAAGCAAGAACAGGAGCAGAGAGTGTAGTAGGGGTTATGGTTTCTCAAAACACATGGGGATTGGATGAGCTGCTTGATAAGATATATCAAGAGGATAAGATACCTTTCTTTTTAATATTGGATAATATTAAATATACTCAGAACATTGCAGCTATTATGCGTACAGCATTTGCAGTAGGTGTAAATGGAATTATAGTACCTCCATCTCATAAGCCATTAGTAACTGATGAGACTATTAGGATATCTATGGGTGCTGCAGAGCGTATACCTTTAGTTGAGATGAACCTATTTGAAGCAGTTAAGAAATTAAAAGAAGAGGATATTAAAATAGTTGGTGTACATATGGAGGGTCAAGAATATTTTAAGAAAAACCTTAAAGGGCCTATTACATTTATTCTCGGAGCTGAGGATGTAGGGGTATCTACTGGAATGCTTGAAAGGGTAGATGAAAAAACATCTATACCTATGAAAGAGGGTATAGGTTCACTCAATGTTAGTGTAAGTGGTGCTATTTTAATGTATGAGAAACTTAGACAGGAAGTTACTTCTTAGTTTCAGGTTGTGGAATCTTTTTAAATCTCTTAACTATTTCATTTAATTGGTCGATACTCTTATACCTAATCGTAATCTTTCCCCCTTTACTCATTTTAGTAACACTAGCTCTGAAACCTAATCGGTTAGTAATATATTTCTCACACTCTTCTGTATGTTCATCGGTTCTTTTCCATTTCTTCGTGCTTTCTGTTTTACCAAAGGTAATTTTTCTAACTAAAGCCTCTGTCTGTCTTACACTTAAGTCTCTTTTGACAATGATATCTGCAGCAGCTATCATGGATGTCTCATCATTTATACCTAACAATGCTCTACCGTGTCCTTCAGTAATTGATTCATTTAAGATAAGCTCCTTTATTTTCTCTGGAAGATAGTAAAGTCTCATTTTGTTTGCAACTGTTGCCCTGTTTAAACCAACCCTTTTAGCTATCTCTTTTTGGGTTAGGCCAAACTCTTCATTAAGCTGTCTGTATGAGTAGGACTCCTCTAACGGGTTTAGGTCTTCTCTTTGGATATTCTCAATAAGGGCAAGCTCTAACATCTCTTGAGGAGAGGTTTCTTTAATTACAACAGGTACTGTTTTAAAACCTGCTAATTTTACAGCTCTAAATCTTCTCTCACCAGCAATGATGTAGTATTTATCAGAATCTTTATCCTTAGTAATTATCAAAGGTTGTATAACTCCATGCTCTCTAATGGAATCAGCTAGCTCTATTAACTTCTCAGGATTAAGATGCATTCTAGGTTGGTATGGATTTGGTACTATCTTTTCTAAATCAAAGTTCTCTATATATTTTCTAGATATATCGGCAGTAGGAGAGTCAGTATTTATCAATGCTGATAATCCTTTACCTAATCTTCTTGTTTGTTCTGCCATATTTTTCTGTTTTAAAATTAATCAAATCGTTTAATAAATTCATTTGCTAATTTGTCATATGCTTTTGCACCTGTAGAGCTATCGTCATACTCAAATATTGATTGTCCAAAAGATGGTGCCTCTGAGAGTCTTACATTTCTAGGTACTACAGTTTTAAATGCTTTCTCTTGGAAGAATTCTCTAACGTCATCAACGACGTTAGATGATAGTCGTGTACGGCTATCAAACATAGTTAAGATTACTCCTCCAATCTGTAGAGTAGGGTTGATACCTTTAATTAGTTTGGTAGTCTGTATGAGCTGTCCTAGGCCTTCTAGGGCATAGTATTCACACTGGATAGGGATGATAAGGTGATCAGACGCTGTAAGTGCATTTATTGTCAGCAAACCTAGTGATGGTGGACAGTCTATCAACACATAATCTACATCCTCTTGGAACTCTTCTATGGCTTTTTTAAGCAGTGTTTCTCTAGCTAGCATATTAACCATTTCTATCTCAGCACCTGCTAGGGATAAGTGAGAGGGTACTAGCAAAACATTATCATTATCTGTTGTTACAAATACTTCTGATAAGGGGACTTGGTTAATTAACACATCATATATACTTTTGTATGGTGCTTCTTCCATTTGTGTCCAACTCTCTTTATCAAATTGTTTGGTAAATCCTAAACCTGAAGATAGGTTAGCCTGTGGATCAAGGTCAATTAGTAAAACTTTCTTACCCTTTAAAGCTAGGCTAGAACCAAGATTAAGTACAGTTGTAGTTTTACCTACGCCACCTTTTTGATTAGCTATTACAAAAGTCTCCATGTTTAAAATCTATCATGTTTCACAGACAGTGTCTAGAGAGAGTTGTACTCTTCATGTGTCACTATGCGAAACTCTGAAATGGGTAAATATACAATCCAGGCCTTACCTTTTATTTGACTTTCTGATATTGGTCCAAAGGTTCTAGAGTCAGAGCTGTGTGGTCGATTATCACCAAGTACGAAGTATTTGTTTTCACCAATTGTTATTGATTCACCTTCTGCTAAGTAATCACCACCACTTGTATATACAGTATCTTCTAAATATGTACTTTCGTCTAATTGTGTTCCATTTACATATACTTTTCCATCTTTAATCATTATTGAGTCTCCTGGTATACCTATGATTCTTTTGATAAAGTCTTGTGTTTCAGAGTACTGAAATATTATTACATCTCCTCTTTTTGGTTCACCAAATCGGTATGTAAGTTTGTTTGCCATTAAATACTCACCATTTTTGTATGTAGGGTGCATTGAATTACCCAACACTTCATGTGGGGTCATGATAAATAGGTAGAGGACTACTGCAATTACTAAGGCTATTACTACTGTTTCTACAAATGAGTATATGAATGTTCCAATGGATCCTAATATACTAACAGCTTTTTCTGTACTAGTTTTTTGTTCTTCTTTTTCTATTTCGTACATATAAATGGGCAATTTAATATTAACGAATACATTGTAGCACGAGATTGTGTTAAATTGAAAATATTTATGTTAATATACGTGCCATGGAAGAGAAAGATATTCAAAATAGGTCAGTATATAGGCCAGAAGGGTTTGTTGGTGAAGTCGTCTTGGATTCTAACTTACCACATCTAATGGCTTACGACTATGGTAAAGATATTTATAGAGTAAGTCCAACCATTGAAGAAAAATTACAACTTGGACAGGTAGATTTAGTGAATGCAGTTTTTAGACATGAAGAATTGCACAGACTGTACTTGAGTTTAAATTTCAAAGAACAAATTGGATTAAATAAAAAGATTAACGAAGAGATATTAACAAACTCTGATTTTGATTCGTACTTTTCTGAATTCGTCCGGAACTTCTATGAGATGGATAATAAAAGGCATTTGAATTTGCATTTGCACCAGAGAGACAATTTTCAAGAAAACTCTGAAGGAATAGGGTATAAAGATAGAGAACAATTTAGAGTGCTAATATTTGGAAGAGAGTATTCTGTTTTGAGATGCTCCCTTTTTACTGAACTGCTATCATATGGATTTATGTTTGCTAATTATCAAGAATATGTAAAATATATTGAAGAATATGCAGTGAAATCAAAAGGTTTAGTGAGAAATTCTTTTCTCGCAATGCAAACCTTAAGTAAAGAGTTAATAGTGTTGTTAAATGAATTAGGGTTTAATAACGATATGCAAATGCTCGAGTAAGGGAATTTTATTTATTTTGGTACCGCTACGGGGAATCGAACCCCGGTTTACAGGATGAAAACCTGTTGTCCTGAACCACTAGACGATAGCGGCGAAACCTATGTATTTTACTAAACTAGAGCTATTTTTTCAAACTTCTAAGATACTGTTGTTCCTCTTGAAAGGTTGCTCTTCTATACTTATTCATTCTCTTGTCATGAATATACTCTCTTTTACACTTACATATTACTAATTCACTATTCTCTGTTAGATTACCTAGCTTTTTAGCATTCTGTAAGGGTGCTGTACATCCTACACATAGTTCTTTGTCTAGTAGTACTTCTTGAAATGGTTTAATTATCTTTTTTAACATCTGTTTATTAATTATTTAATCTGGTGCCGAAGACAGGAGTTGAACCTGCAAGGGATATAAATCCCACATGCTCCTAAGGCATGCGCGTCTGCCAATTTCGCCACTTCGGCATATACAGGGATATTTTACTAAAGATTTAGGGAATTTGAAAGCCTATGACTCTTCAATACTCCCAAAAACTTTACCATAAACCTTAATAAACCCTAATTCTTTATGAGGAGCATTCTTTAAAACTTCATCCTGTGTTAATGTTTCACCAGCCTCATCCTCTCTTAAAGTAGAGAAGGGGATATGTCTTTTCATAGGCTGTTTACCTTCAGTATTAACATCCTGAACTACAGTAGCAGAATCTAAAATAGTTTTCATTTGTGGAGTAAACTTTTCTAATTCATCCTTACTCAACTTTATTCTAGACAACTCAGCTATATGTTTAATAAAAGGTATATTTATTTTCATTTCTCTAACTCCTCCATTAAAATTGATCTAGCCTCATTAGGATCTGCTGTACCCTGAGTCTTTTGCATAACCTGACCAATAAGGAAGCCTAAAGATGCTTTTTTACCATCTTTATAATCCTCTACAGCATTTTGATTCTCTTTAATAACATCTTTAACAATATCTTCTATATTACCTGCACTCTTTTTAGCTTTTGTCCTAAATACATCTAAAAGGTTACTTAAGTCTTCTCCCTTATCTAAAGATTTCTTAAGTAATTCCTCAGCCTTACTCTTTGTAATCTCATTCTCATGTAAAGCTAAATTCCACTCAACTAAATCATCTAAATCTAAATCAGCTTCAGAAATTGATATGCCTTTTTCATTTAACCAAGAAAATATAGTTCCAGTAATTGAATTACTAGCTAACTTAGCACTAGTAGGTAAATCTTTAATCTCCTTATCTAATTCCTCTACTAATTTATCATAGAACTCTGCAACATTTCTTTCTGCACTTAAAACCTCAGCATCATATTCAGAGAGTTTGTACCCCTCTTTGTACCTAACTATCTTCTCATGAGGTAGTTCTACTAACTCTTCTGATATTCTTGCAATGTCTTCTTGGGATATTTCAATAACGGGTATATCTGGCTCTGCCATATATCTATAGTCATCTGCTGTTTCTTTACTTCTCTGAAACTCTGTAATACCTCTATCAGCGTTCCAACCTCTTGTTTGCTGTACTATCTCCTCTGCACTTTCTAAAGCTTCTGAGAGTCTCTTAAACTCATACTCTATTGATTTCTCAACAGCTGTAATAGAGCCTATGTTTTTAATCTCTACCTTAGGATTAAGTTTGTAATCACCGATAGCAGTAATCATACCATCCTTGTAATCCCATTTACCTTTCTCCTGTATAGAGATATTAGGTTCACATCTCATTTGACCTTTTTCCATATCAGCATCAGAGATATTTAAGTATCTAGCTATCTGTCTAATTCTAGTAGCATACTCTTTAGCTTCTTGTGCTGACCTAATACATGGTTTAGTGACAATCTCTATTAAAGGTACTCCTGATTTGTTGTAATCTATTAGTGAGTAATCTAAACCTGTACCACTCTCAATATGGTGTGTAGATTTAGCAACATCTTCTTCTTGATGTATTCTCTCTATTTCTACTGTACTATTACTAAGTTCAACCTTACCATTTGAGCATATAGGATTTTTGTACTGACTAATCTGATATCCCTTAGGTAGGTCTGGATAGAAGTAATGCTTCCTATCAAAATATATTTCATCAGCTATTACACACTTAGTTGCTAAACCCATTAGTATACAAAGCTCTATTGCTCTCTTGTTTGGTACAGGTAAAGCTCCTGGTAATCCTAAGCATACTGGGCATACGTGTGTATTTGGTTCTTCATGGAAGTATCCTGTAGGACAGCTACAAAACATCTTAGATTTAGTTTTAGTTTGTATATGTATCTCAAGTCCTACAATGAGATCATATTTGTCATTTCCCATATCAGTAATATTATCAAGATTACATTATTTCTACAAGAAAATTTTAAGTAAAAAATTTGTTTATTCTGAAACTTTTTTATTTTCTGTTAAAGATCTCATCTGTGTAATTGCAATTTTATTTAACTTTTTCAGTCTTTTTTGTTGATCTAAACCATCTCTAATTAGTTCTGCGTTGATACTTTCTAAGTTAGAGAGACATATTAACTGTCTGATGTCTGCATAATCTCGGATGTTTCCCTTTTCCCTTTGTTATTTTTTCTCCATTCTTTGGCTGTTATATTAAAAAGGCCATATTTAATATATCTGCTTCACTAGAATACACAAAAACAATTTGTTTCTTTGACAGTTTGTTAGGTATTAAGTTCTCTTTTATGGAATCTGTATGTATTTTATAGTTAATTTTTGCCAACGATCTTGTTAAATTCCAATCTAAAGATAATTTTTGGTTTTCCTCAGCTTTTAATCTCTCAAACTCCTTAATTAGGTACAACTTAAACTCTGGAGATATCCATGATGCAAATTCAAACGCAATATCTTTGTGTGCATATGTACCACCAGATCTCCCACTTTTTGTTATTAAACCTTTTGCATTCACAGTCTTAAGCCATTTAGTAGGAGAGAGTGTAAAAGAATTACTACCTGATTGGTATATAAACTGGTCGAATTCGACCAGTTTAAAATCCGAATTGTTAATTTGTTCCCAAAGACCTAAAAATTCAATGGTACTACGATTTCTTAACCAGTTTTTTATTATATCAGCGGGGTGATCTTTGTTTTGATATTTAGCTATATCAGTAAGGGATATAAAATCTTTTGTAGTAATTTGAATATTACTTCCTTTGAGATTCAATATCTTTTTTGGCATATAGATATTCTAAAAGTAGAGTATTAAATATTTATGAAAATTGTCCTAGAATACTTTAATAGCTCCTTGACTATCTCCAAATATAGGTATTTTTTCATCTTTGATTTCCACTCCTTTCTCATCCTCCTTAAGCTTGTAGTGTGTACCTCTGCCTTTTCCTTTTTGAAGTACGTAATCCTTCTCCATTAATTCTTGCAGATCTCGGTATATGGTCATAAAGGAGACACCAATCATGTTTGTCAATTCTTGTCTTGATGCTTTTTTGTTTGTTTCTAGGTAATCAACTATCTTAATCTGTCTTGAGTTTAACTCTTCTGTCATCTGAGGATATTTGAGTATTTTCTCTTTGTATATGGTTGTAAACTCTCTAGTTGTTTCTATAGCGGTTAGGGAAGTTGTGTAAAGATATGCTTCTAAAAATGTAGTTAGATCGTTTTTACCTTTAGATATCTTAAATGCAGATTTAAGGTCTTCGTTGATAAAGTTGAAGGACTTAGAGAAGGGTAGGACAATGTTTGGATTGTATCCATATAGCTTGGCAAGTAGTTCTAGTAAAAGTATGGTAGTAATTTGATTACCTGCAAAGAATGGTGCTTTATCTATCATTTCATATACTAGGACACCAAACTGTATTAACTTGTGAGTATTGTCCTCATTGTTAGTTATCCATCTAAATACGTCATTAAAGTATTCTTTCATGTCTGTGCTTGGGTAGTAGTCTCTTAGTTCATACCATGTGTCGTAGAGGGTATTAGGTTTTTCTGAGAAATCCTTAATTCTTCCTTGGTCCCAGTCATCGTTCCATCCTTTAGTTACTAGTTTGTTTAAGTGTATGGCTAGTTCCATACTTGGTTTTAGTGCTGTTTTACTGTTGTATTTTTTAATATATTCTTTAGCGTTTCTAAATCCTGCAAATACTTTCTTTTTACTTTTTCCAGTAGTGTGTTCTTGTCCTCTTAGTATTTTAAGTGCAGTGTTGTAACCGATAGGGAAGGCTACTAGTTGGGATAGGTGGTCTATGTCTTCTGCGTATAGCTTTTCTATTAGTGGTTTCTTTAAGTCTTTAGGTAGTTCTGTGTGCTCCAAATCTTTAATGGAGGTTTCGTATTTAACTATGTATTTTAACAGTAGGTTTGTTAATGTATATTTTGGTGTTTTCATATTTTTTCTTTTAATGGAGCTGATGGATGGAATCGAACCATCGACCTGTCCCTTACGAAGGGAATGCTCTAGCCATCTGAGCTACATCAGCATAGTAACAGTATTGTAACATATGAGTTATAAATACTGCTAGTTATTGTAGCAAATTTAGGAAATGGTTATAATGGCCAATGAACATTTTTAAAGATATTGATATAGTAGCGTTTGATGTAATGGGGTAATTTTAACTGAATTGGATTTTGTTATTAAGAACTTTGAAGAATTAATTTGATTAAAATATAAAAGTGGGTAAAGTTGGAACGTTAATATATGTCTTTGATGAAAATAAAATTCTTTTAGGGAGTAAGAAATATGGAAAAGCTAAAGGGATATTAAACGGTTATGGTGGGAAAGTTGAAGTTGCTGATAGTTCGCTAAAAGATGCTGCTTTGAGAGAACTAGAAGAGGAAACAGGTTTGAAAGTTGAAAAGATAAAAATCCATGGTGTTTTAAATATGCAATGGGGAGTAGATGCGCGTGCTAAAATTTGTATATTTAGGGCATATGGTTTAAAGAATAAACCTAAAGAAAGTAATGAAATGACTGTAAATTGGTTTGAGATAAATAGTGTACCTAAAGAAAGAATGTGGAAGAGTGATAAATATTGGTTTGATTTAGTTTTACGAAATAGAAAGTTTATAGCTGATCTCATATTTGATAGCACAGACTCCGATTTGCTTAAAAGAATTTCAGTGGAATTTGTTGAGGATAGCGAAGAATTGTTAAAAGAGGTATAGAAATATAAGTTGGAGCGAGAGACGGGATTCGAACCCGCGACCTTCTCCTTGGGAAGGAGACATTCTAGCCAACTGAACTACTCTCGCATGTGTATATTCTAACTATTTTCTATTAAAAAATCTATTAACTCTGTAAAACTAATACCAATAGCCTGAGCCTCTTTAGGAAGTAAAGAAGTACTAGTCATACCTGGTAATGTGTTAGTTTCTAGGTAGTAAATATCATTTCCCTTTATTAAAAAATCAGATCTAGAGTAAAGTCTACAACCTAAAAGTAAATGTATATCTATAGCTAATTGAGATATTCTATTAGATAGTTTTCTTGAAATATGTTTGGGTGGTGTAATCTCTATTGAACCTCCTCTAGAATATTTAGCTTTATAATCAAAAAATTTAGATGATTGTGGAATAATCTCTATTGGTGGAAGTTCTATAAATTCCTCATCTTTCTTTTCTAAACATCCACAGCTTACTTCAATATCTTGATCTATTAAATCTTGTATATCAAATATTTCATCTTTATTAAAAT